>JALUYL010000065.1 GCA_027012955.1 Sulfurovum sp. | reverse complement strand
AAGTAGATGCCATCTGTACCCTACCCATCCACAAAAAAGCATGGGAGAAGGCAGGCGTAAACTATAAAGGTCATACCGATGCTCTGCGTGATTTTTTTGATGCAGAGGCTATTATGATGCTTGGTTGTGACAAAATGTATGTGGGACTTTTTACAGAGCATATCCCCTTAAAAGAAGTAGCAAAGGCTATCAACGAAAAGGATTTGACACGATTCTTCATTGATTTTTATAACACGGCTAAACCCACATCAACCGTGGGCGTGTTAGGGCTTAACCCTCATGCAGGGGATGATGGGGTATTGGGAGATGAAGAGCGTGTTATTCAAAAGGCAATTTATAATGCAACTTCTATCCTTACTAATCGGTGTTGTAAGGGTACAACACCCTACAGTGACCCTTTGGTTCCCGATGTGGCTTTTACACCAAATGTTCGTAAATACTATACACACTACATAGCCATGTACCACGACCAGGGCTTAGCACCACTCAAAGCACTCTACTTTGATGAAGGTATCAATGTGAGTTTAAACCTGCCTATTTTACGTACTTCTGTTGACCATGGTACGGCATTTGACATTGCCTATAAAGGGGTTAAACTCAATAACCTTAGTTACATCAACGCTATCAAATACATTAAAGAGTCCAAATGAAAAATCGTTTTATCATCACTATATCAGACATCCACGGGTCTAAGCAGTATTCTGTCCATGAGATCATCAAGAAGATCATATTTTTTTCCGTACTTACGTTTATACTTATAGGTGTGGGGACTTTTTTCTATATTAAATTTCTGAACAGTAAAGTTGATACATTACGGGTAGAGACCAATCTATTTAAAGAAAAAGTAATAACACTGAAAAAAGATGCACAAGCACTTAAAGATGAAAATGCACAACTCAATGTACTCAAACAACAGCTCGTCGCACTCATAGAAGAAAATACCGATAAATTACACTCCATGAACACACAACTTCGTGAAGTAGAAGAAATCATAGGGATAGGTCCTGACATTAATGCTAGTTTTGACACACGCTTAGAGCAAGCAAAAAAGCATCAAAAAGATGAAGAAAAAATCATTGTCAAAAATATACAGAAAAAAATAAATCAAGACAAAGTAACGGCTATACAAAAAACTTTACTTCTAAATAGCATACCCAATGGAAAACCTCTTGCCTATAGACGTATAGCGAGTACCTTTGGATACAGAATACACCCAGTAACCCATAAAAACTCTTTTCATGCGGGACTCGACTTACCTGCAAAATATGGCACACCAATCTATGCACCTGCTAGTGGGGTTGTCGTTTATGCCGCTAAGAAAGGTGCATATGGGAACTTTATGTTGATAGCACACTCCTATGGATTTAAAACTGCTTATGGACACTTGAGTCGTTTTGCTGTTAAAAGTGGTGATTATGTGAGTAAAGGACAAAAAATAGCCTATGTCGGTAGCACAGGTAGAAGTACAGGTCCTCACCTACACTATGAGGTACGCTACCTTACCAAATGGCTTGACCCTAAAAAGTTTATGTTCCTAAATTTAGATAACATTAACGACTTAAGCGCTAAAATAACCAAAGTAAATTGGAACAGTATCTTAAAACAAACAGCAAAGATGATAAATCTTTCGACTAAACACACAAGGAAATAACATGGCTCTCTTTGGCGACAAAAAAGCAAAAAAATTAGCAAAACCTACAAAATCAGATAAAATATCTTCAGCGACTATCATCACATCATGTATGACAGTAAATGGAAATTTAGAAGGTACAGACACGATACATATTGATGGTACGGTGATAGGGAACATTACGGTAAGCAACACACTTGTTATCGGGACAAGTGGTAAGGTTGAGGGGGATATAGAAGCGAAACATGTCATCATCAATGGAGAACTTAAAGGAACCATTAAGTGTGAGAACTTAGAAGTAATGAAAACAGGAAAAGTATCGAAAATGATAAAAGCAACACATCTTATCTTGGATGGTACCGTTGATGGTGATATTACAGGAATAGAAACTATCAAAGTGTTGGAACATGCAAATATACAGGCAATCAGCCTAAAAAGTAAAACTATCACGGTACACGGAACGATACAAGGGATGGTTGTCGCATCAGAAATATTAGAGATAGGTGAAAAAGGTTTTGTTGAGGGTCAAATCACTGTTAAAAATATTAAGACAGAGGAAGGTGGGAGAATGGTAGGAACAATGTCAACCTATCAAGAGGAAGATTTTAAGGAGCCTATTGCCAAGAAAGAAAAATCGATCCTTAAAAAAGTGACTGGGGCTAAAAAGAATTCAGAGGATGATTTTTTCTCTAAAAAGTAGTCGCTTAAAAAAGCGCTACTATTTCGTCTTCCACTAGCTCACAATTTTCATTCATCAGCGCACAGAGTCTCTCTTGGCAAGACATACATAAATAACGATAGTTTTGCATATCATAATGGATAGTGTCACCCTTTTCTATATCGTCATAACACTCAGCACATACATTGGTCACGCGTAAGAGTATCTCAGCCGTCGCCTCTTGGGTTACAAAACATGCACTACTCATTTTCGTTTCCTAGTTTATCTATCATCTCTTTGGCTACGTCTAAAGTGTTGTCCAGTTCATACGCCTTTTTATACCCTACCAATGCTTCTTTCTTACGACCTAAATCATATAGGGTATTGGCATAGTTAAAGTGATGTGGTGCATACTCAGGGTCTAAGGTAATAGATTTTTCATGATGCTTTTCAGCCCCTGCTTCATCATAAAGTTTGTGTAGAACATTGGCTAAAAGGGCATGTGCCATGTCATCATTTTCATCTAAACTGATGAGCTTTTCATAAGATTCTTTTGCTTCTGTGTAGTTTTTTGTTTCTAGTGATACATACGCCATTTTTTGTAGTGCATCTACATTATTCGGGTCAATGATAAGTGCTGACCCTAAAGCTTTGCTAGCTTCTTCAAAATCTTCTTTTTCTACCGCTTCATCTGCTATAGTCAAAAGCTCTTTCATACGGCTTGGCACATGTTTGGGAGTAGAAAATGTTTTATCTGGACGGGTAATACCACCTATTTGTTCATCGGCTACTTTTGCCTCAAAGTCTACACCACGCTTAGGAAAGCTTCCTGAAAAAAGTTGTTTAAAAAAGAGATAAAACACGCCTCCAGCGACGATAAGAAGTAAAAGTTGAAAAGTAGTCATATAGGCTCCAAAATTAGATAACGAATGATAAGATAATCTAACTTAAAAGAAAAGAAATTGGCTTATTTTAATTGGGATGCTATTTTTCCAATGGCGTTATCCATCTCTTCACGCGTATCAAAAATAAAAGAATGTTTTTCCTCTTCTCCCAAGTTTACAAATATCCCATACCCAACAATTTCTACTTTACCTTTGGCTTCAATGTCTATCCACTCTAAACTGACCTGTGTTGTTTCTTCTTCATAGCCTGTTTTTATCACCACTGCTGGATAAAGTTGGGTTACATATTTTGTATCAAATTGTTTTTCTTCTATTGTAATTATCATAGGGGGATTATAGTATAATTTTTACAATTTAATATGAGGAATAGCCCATGAGCCTAAAAGACCAAATAAAATCTGACGTAAAAGATGCTATGCGAGCAAAAGAGACTGTCAAAAGAGACACACTACGTAACATTCAGGCGAGTATCAAACAGATAGAAGTAGATGAACGTAGAGATGTCACAGATACAGATGTAGAAAATATCATGATGAAGTATCTTAAACAAAGGGAAGATGCCAAAACACAATTTGCTGATGCAGGACGTAATGACCTTGTAGAAAAAGAAGATGCAGAAATAGCCATCATTAAAGCCTACCTACCTGAGCCGATGGATGACACAGAACTCGAAAGCACACTCAAAGAAGTGATAACAACTGTCGGTGCTGAAAGTATGAAAGATATGGGTAAAGTCATGGGTGCTGCAAAAACTGCCATAGGAAGCCGTGCAGATGGTGGACGTATCAATGTAATGGTGAAGAAGCTGTTATCATAACCCTGTAGGGTGTTGTACCCTTACAACACCAACTAAATACAATGGTTTAAAGTTTTACGGTATTCAAGTTAATGGTGTTGTCGTGGGACAACACCCTACACATTGCCGTATTTCACCTCTTTTATAGCCGAGGTAATATCATCTTGACGCATAAAATGTTCACCAACTAAAAAGGCGTCTGCACCTATTTTACTAAGTTCTACAACTGTTTCATGGTCGTTAATCCCAGACTCTGCTACGATAATCTTACCATTTGGTATAAGAGGGATGAGTCTCTCACTCAAACTCATATCCATCTCAAAACTCTCAAGATTACGGTGGTTAATACCGATGATGTCAGCGCCTGCAAAGATAGCTTTAACAAGGTCTGTTTTATTGTGTACTTCTACTAAGACACTTAAACCCAAATGTAAAGCATAATCATGTAACTCTTTTAACTCTTTACGACTAAGTGCCATGGCAATAAGTAAAATGTAGTCTGCACCAAAAGCCAATGCTTCAAGAACTTGGTATTTATCTACAATAAAATCTTTTCTAAGCAGTGGGATACTCACATAACGACGTACCATACCTAAGTACTCTTTGTCTCCTTGAAAAAAGTGAGGCTCTGTAAGAATAGAGAGTGAATCTGCCCCACCCTTTTCATAGGCTTGTGCTATCTCCACAGGGTTAAAGTCTTCACGTATCACACCTTTTGATGGGCTTGCTTTCTTTACTTCTGCGATGATACGGTAGGGGTTTTCTTCTGTCGAGCGCAGTGCTGACATGACATCTTTAGGTACAAAAGGGTTAAACGACAAAGAACGCCCTAACCATTCTAAAGGAAAATCAACTTTTCGCTTCTCTAAATCTGCTTTTGTTTTTTTGATAATTTCATCTAATATCTGAGCCATAATCTATTCCATTTTGTATAATTTTGCGTATTATAGCAAAAGCTAGCCTAGAAGGTTCCTAGAGTTATTTGCACTGTTGTATCACATCCCAGTGTTCCGCAAGTTCTTTCTCTTTTAAACCTTCTTCTTCTACCACACGCTTCATAAGATTATACGCTTTAGAACACCTATTTTCTTTATAATATCCCCATGCCAATGAGTCCAAATAATACGTATTGTTTGGCTGTTGTACCAAAGCATCTTGAATGATTTTCATACCTTTTTTAATGTCAACCTCTTTATCTATCAACGTATAGCCATAGTAATTCAGATAAATGCTGTCATCATTACCTAAAGCTATAGCTTTTTCAAACTGTGAGAGTACGGTATGTATCATTTTCTTGTCATTTTTATCTTTTGCATTTTCAAAGAGTAGTACACCTTTTTCTGCTATCCACTTAGAATTTTTATTCTCAGCATAAAGCACATCCGCTAACTTTAGAGCCTTAGTAAAATACTTCTTCGCTTTATATAACTCATAAAGTAACTCTTTTTTATTTTTAGTTGTTTCTAAGAATGCAATGGCACCATCCATATCTCTTTTATACACATAAATATCGATAATCTTACTCAAATACGCCTCTTGGGCATCTAATTTATACATGGCTAGATACGTATCTAACAGTCCATCTACATCTTTTTCTTTTTGATAAAGTAAAATTAATTGATGATACACATCTTGGCTTGAGATATTCATACGTCTATGTGTTTCTAGCAGTTGTATCGCTTTTTTACGTTCATGGGTAAACTCATCCATGATTTCCACCATACGCAACAAGATGCTTTCTCTAGGCTGATACTCATACACCGCACGTAGCAGATCAAGTGCGCGCTTAAAGTCACCCGCATATAAAAAGGAGTTAGAAGCTAAGTCCATATCCATAGGTGATTTGGACTGTTCTAGTAAGAACTCTGCTTCTTTTTTGGCTTTGTCTACTTGTCTATTGGTAAGATATAAAGGAATGAGTAGACGTTTTACTTCTATCTTGTCTGGGTACTTTTTATCCCAAAGTTTAAGACGGTCTATGCTTTCATTTACATGTATGCGACCGAGCAATGAGGTGGTAGCTTCTTTAAACAAATACACTTCAGACTGTGTCTCATCGAACAACTTTTTGTAGACTTGATAGCTGTTTTCATAAGCTTTATATTCATCATATAACAGACCTCTGACGATGAGTTCATCTTCTGTTACAGGCATTTTATTTTGTGCAGATATACTCTGTGTAGCCACGCTAAGGGTAAGTAGTAGGGTTAATGCTATACGATTCCAGGACACTCTTTTCGTACCTCTTCTTCATCATTTTTAAACTGCTCCCAAAATGGAAATGTACGACATTGCAAAGGTCGCACAGGGTAGATAGAACAGCGCTTTTGTGTTTCATCGAAAAATATACAAGCAAAATTATCAGGTGCGAGCTGTTTTTCTATGAGTGAATAGCGATGTTTCACTTTTCGTAAGTACATTGTAGCAAATTCTTCTACTGAAAGGTTAACAAAGGTTGCCATATTTTGTATCTCTTCATACTTTGCCCAGATATAACCGCTCTCTCCCGTACAACAATGCCCACCACAAGCTTCACAAGCCGAGGGGTCAAACTTAAATTTATATTGTTCATGTGTCATAAATTCCATTAAAAATCACCTTTAATACTGTTGGTTTTTGCTCTATCAAACGCTTGTTGTGCTTTAGACATATAGACATTTTTTTCATCAAACACCACAAATGGTGGCAAAACCTGTGTCATAGACTTTGAGTTATTACGTGCTGCTATCATCACTAGTTTGGACTCTCTGTCTATTTTAGAGTGTACAAACTGTACTTTTTCTGGGTTTATCCCATGTTCTTTTAGATAATACAAAAGCAAGTCTATCTGCTTTGCATCATAACAGAAAACAAACCACCCTCTAGGCTTTAAAAATGTTTTGACCGTACGCACAAAATGCTCTACTGGAAGGTGCTGTGCATACCTCGCTATATTGAGATGTGTGTTTTCACTTTGTTGTACATTTTCATCGTAAAAAGGTGGGTTTGAGATGATGTAATCATATCGGTCTTGGGTTTGAAATTCTGTAAAATCTCCTAAATACGCCTGAGCCTCTAAACCATTGAGCGTATAATTATGCTTTGCATAGTCGAGCATCTTTTCTTGTTTGTCTATAATGGAGGTTTCTATAGAAAAATCACGGCTTAAAAGCAAAGAGATAATCCCCACACCACACCCTACATCTAATAGTTTACCCTTAGGTTTAAAAGCCGATATAAAATCATACAAGAAAATAGAATCACTGTTATAGCAGTAACCCGATGTAGGTTGATAAAGAAACACGTAAAACCTTCATAATATTTTGAATATTTTACACTAACTTCGGTATAATCGCGGTTATGAACGAAGAACTAGACTTACTCAACCCACCATCAACAGATTTTTCTATGCTTGACTATGACTGTGCATACCTCCCTGGCAACAAGGTACGTATGAACTACAAGTATGTAGCACAGGCATCTAAGGCATTTGCTACAGCAGTCATAGCGCGTGGTTGGAGACGTTTTGGGAAGTATTTTTTTCACCCTATTTGTAATGGATGCAATGAATGTAAGAGTATTCGTATAGATGTAAAGAATTATAAATATTCTAAGTCACAACGTAAAGCCATAAAACGTAATGCTGAGACAAAAATCATCGTACAAGAACCTACACTTACGCAAGCACATATCAATCTTTATAACAAATATCATGCCTATAAACACCAACATGATGGCTGGACACACAGAAACATTAGTCAACGTGAGTACCACGAAAATTTTGTAGACGGTGCGCATGACTTTGGGAAAGAGGTACTCTACGTCATAGACGACAAGCTTGTAGGGGTAGATCTCATCGATGTACTTGATGATGGCATAAGCTCCATCTACTTCTACTATGACCCAGACTATGCACGTTTATCTTTAGGTACATATTCGTTACTCTACCAGATAAAACTGGCAAATATTTTAGAGCTTCCTTGGATATATTTGGGGTATTGGGTAGATGGATGTAAGGCTTTTGCCTATAAATCAAAGTTCCAACCAGAAGAGATACTTGACGGATTTCCTCATGTCTCCGAACAGCCTTTGTGGGAAACTTGGGATAAACCGACAGATTAAAATCCATATTATCGGTGTTGTCATGGGACAAGCAATCAACAACCCCGACCCAAGGGTGCGGGGTATGACTCGGATTTAAATTTATTGGCGAGACGTAACTCACGATAAATTATATTCTATGGACGATTTTGAAATCGACCCAAGGGTCGGGGAATTATTCCCGAAGAAGATTAAAATACAGTACAAGCGAAGCACTAAATGCTGAGTCGTACAACACCCTTGTATAATCAAAATAAGAGAAAAGATGCTAATCTTTTCTCTAAAGGATTAAGGGTAAATCGAAACACCCTAAAGCATTAATATAATCAAAAATATCTCTCAGATATGCTTGAGTAATTCAATAGCTTGTATCGTAGATAGATTACCCTTAGTAAAAAGCTTGAACGGAATAAAAAGCAGATTAAAAATCTAGCTTGTAGTGCAAGGAAAAGTCTACTAAGGACAACCCTAATGTAATCCTTTAAATTTAAGTAGAAGGTATCACATGAAAAATTATATCGGAATAGATGTTAGTAAATGACCAACGGAAATGCCCTTGTGGTGCGACAATAGATGTATATGATGGAAATAAAAGTTATAAATTTGAGAATAGTGAGATAGGATTTCAACAAGTTGTTTCTTTATCTGAAGAGAGTAAAGAGACTATCTTGATCTTTGAACCTACAGGGATATACTCTTATGCTTTAACACACTTTTGCTCAATACATAAGATAAAAGTAGTCATGGTTGGACCAAAAGAGTCAAGAGACTTTGCACGTTCTTTAAAGGTACGTTCTAAAACAGATAAAATTGATGCTAAGGTACTTTATAAATATCAGTCTCATGTAGAACCCAAAATGGTTAAAGTCCCTGTAGTCAACCACCATGCCGTTAAAATTCAAGAGATGCTCAATGTGTATGAAGGCATACTTTCTGCAAAACAGAAGTTTAAAAACCAAATAGAATCTACGTCTAAAGAGCATAAAGATTTAGTACGTACACTTAATAGAATGATAGATAATTTAGACTCAGAAGCTCAAAAACTTTTTAATAAGATTGAACTTTTACTTTTAAAAGATGCGCGTATCAAAGCTAAATATGATGCTATTTCTACCATACCCTCTATTGGTCAAAAGTCTGCTTTATATCTAGCTGCATTCTTTTTAAAATACCCTTCGGCTAATGCCAAAGAGCTTACAGCTCTTATGGGTCTTGATCCAGTAATGAGAGATTCTGGAATGTT
>JALUYL010000064.1 GCA_027012955.1 Sulfurovum sp. | reverse complement strand
ATTTTGAGACAACACTTAATGATGCGTTCCCTGATGAGAATGATGCCTTTAAGAAAGAGATGAAAGAAGAATTTATCAAATTAAAACGATGGATTAAAGATGTGGTGGTTGTGCCTTTGGATAAGAATGATAAGGTGACAGATACGCATGTTGTTGACTCTCATAATCAGATAGGAGCTTTTCTTTTGACGCTAGAAAGCACTTTAGGGAAAATATCAGAAAAGACACAATCTGTAGCGAATAGCGTTAAAAGAATACCTACGCATAGAGAGTTGATTTAAAGATGGCTAATAAACTTAATGAACTAAAGGCAGAACAAGTCAGAACCAACAGAGCTAAGGACGAGGGGTATCAAAAAAAGGAAGCACAAGTAGAGGAAGTAATAGGTAATTGTGTTAGATTATGTGTTGGTGGAGGTGAGGGGAATTGAACCCCTGTCCTAAAATAGATAGAACTATGACTCTACATGCTTAGTCGGTGTTGTTAATTTTAATCTAGTTTTGTACTACACTCAAAACTTTGCTAGACGAGCTAAAATTCTCACCTTGTGGCATAGCTTCCACGAGGCATAGTCACCAGATATGATACCCCAAGTGCAAAAGCACCTCCAACTAAATGGAATCCGATTAAGATGACACTCCTCGGCAGGGCAGTCCTCCGCGTTAGCGGGGTTAATGACTTACGCTACTGCGTAAGCTGGACGGTAATCTGTGTTGTTTGCGTTTAAATGCGTGTGAGCCGCGTAACGGAATTGCTCAGTCCGACATGCACATAGCCCCGACTACTCCAGTCGAAACCAAGTCACCCCCGTTATTGTTTTGCACTAGAGGATAAATATACCATAATTAGTATCTCTCATTGTATCTAGAGCACATACAAAAAATCATCGACTAGCCAAAAGCTAGACTCAAATTTTTTGCATATACTCTAGATACAAGCATAAATACTACTTGTAATACATTTATCCTCTAGCGCAAAACGGGTAGAAAATTTGTCGGATAATAACACTTTTGGGAAACTTTGTCAATAGCTTAAGTCATTTGGTTATAATACAAGCTATTTAAAAGTGAGAAGGACAGTTATGACACTGACAGCAAAAGTACTTTGGGCGATGTTACTGGGTATTATCGTGGGGCTTATTATCAACATGTCTGGGTGGAATGTAGAGGGAAGTTTTACGCATGAGAGTATCGTGGGTGGACTCTTTTATGTGATGGGAAAGATGTTTATCACTGCACTTAAAATGTTGGTGGTTCCTTTGGTCTTTTTCTCCTTGATTTCAGGGGTTTTTGGGATAGGAGATATTTCTAAACTAGGAAAAGTAGGGGTAAAGTCTTTTATCTTGTATTTGTTAACTACGGCATTGGCGATAGCGACTGCCATTACACTCGCAGCTATCGTGATACCTTTTTTCAATACCTCACATACCCACAGTGAAACCTTTGCAGGGAAAGAGGCACCACCCATTAGTGACGTACTTATCAACATCATACCATCTAATGTCATCGATGCTTTTGCCTCAGGTAATATGCTGCAGATTATTTTCTTTTCGATTTTGTTAGGTATCTCTTTACTTATGGTGGGCACAAAAGCCAAAGGCATAGTAGAGGGTGTTGAGGTAATGAATGAAGCGATGATGAATATGGTAAACATTATTATGTCTGTAGCACCGTATGCAGTGTTTGCACTTTTGGCAAAAGCAGTGGCTGAACTGGGTCTGGATTTGCTGTCACAGTTGGCAGTGTACGTGGTAGTTGTCATTTCTGCATTGATGCTTCATCTTTTTGGTACCTTGATGTTGGTTTTAAAACTTTTTTCCAAACTAAGCCCGAAAATCTTTTTACAAAAAATACGTGATGCCCAAATCTTTGCATTTTCTACCTCCTCTTCGAATGCAACGATTCCAGTAACTTTACGTTCTGTGACAAAGAGAATGGGGGTTGACAACTCTGTTGCTTCTTTTACTGTTCCTTTTGGTGCGACGATTAACATGGATGGCACAGCCATCATGCAAGGGGTTGCTACAGTATTTATAGCCAATGTCTATGGTGTGGAGCTTGGCATCATGGGGTATTTAACCGTGATACTCATGTCTGTACTTGCTTCCATAGGTACTGCGGGAGTTCCTGGGGTGGGGCTCATTATGCTTTCTATGGTGTTTGTGCAAGTGGGTCTTCCTGTAGAGGGGATAGGGCTTATTTTGGGTGTTGACAGATTACTTGACATGACACGTACTGCTGTCAATATCACAGGTGATGCAGTGGTGACGTGTGTAGTTGCAAAAAGTGAAAATGAATTGGATATAGGTATTTTTGAAGATGAAGATGCAGGAGATACGCTAGCGCTTGAAGTGGATGAAGCTTCAGAACAAGCTTTGGCTCAAGTGGTGAATGAAATGGAAGCTGAAAATGGAAGATAATTAATCATTATTAGTATATAATAGATGAATAATGAAGTGTTTTATTAGGGAAAAAAGGAGAACTTCATGAAAAGTATCAATACCTATTATACAGATTTCCCTTCGCTGGTCTCCTTTATACAATCTTCCAAAATTGTAGATTCTCCTTCTTTGCTTATACAGATATTTACAGCACATAATGATAAAAAATATATAGCAGACCTCTTAGAAAACCTTACACATTTGCTGCCCAAAGCGGTGATTATTGGGAGTACGACTGATGGTGAGATTATGGCAGGTGAAGTTTCTACGGGGCAGACGGTACTGAGTTTTACTTCTTTTGAGGCAACGACTTTAGAGGTGGCATTGGTCGAGCACAAAGAAGATGGTTTTTGTTCAGGGAAACATATCGGTGAAAAGCTGATGGGTAAAGAGACAAAACTCATTATCGCTTTTGCTGATGGCTTGCATACCAATGGCGATGCCTTTTTAAGTGGACTTAACAGTGTTGACAACACGATTATGGTAGCAGGAGGATTGGCTGGGGACAATGCTACCTTTACCAACACCTTTGTATTTGACAAAAAGCGTATCATTGCTAAAGGGGCTGTTGCAGTTGCTTTGAACAGTAGTGTTTTAAGTGTGAATAATGCCTACAACTTTAACTGGAGACGTATAGGGAAAGCGTTAACCATTACTAAGGTAACAGGAAACCGTGTATATACAATCGATGATAGAACAGCAGTAGATACCTATATACACTACTTAGGACAAGAGATGTTTGAAGGTTTGCCAGCAGTGGGGATAGAATTTCCTTTGATAACAGTACGTAATGGTATCAAGGTTGCGCGCGCTGTGTTGGTGAAACATGAAGATGGTTCTTTAAGTTTTGCAGGTAATTTTGAAAAAGGTGACAAAGTACAGTTTGGGTATGG
The DNA here is from genome assembly GCA_027012955.1 of Sulfurovum sp. Taxonomy (GTDB): domain Bacteria; phylum Campylobacterota; class Campylobacteria; order Campylobacterales; family Sulfurovaceae; genus Sulfurovum. Next base: position 6,100 of record JALUYL010000064.1, on the reverse strand, counting down.
CGACCCTAAAGAGATTATGGAGCAGTCTAAAGAGATGCAGTCATGGTTGGAAGAACATCCGCCTGAATGTACGTTTGTGTATTCTTGTATGGCACGTAGGCATTTTATGCCAGATATTATAGAAGCAGAAACCTTACCTTTAAACGATATCGCACCCGTTTCTGGGTTTTTTACTTATGGTGAGTTTTTCACATCAGATAAAAAAGAGTTGCTTAATCAATCTATGACCCTAGTGACTTTGAGTGAAACATCTGATAAACTTCGACACAGAATGCATTGTGTCCATGAAACCAACACACTTTTAAATACCTCAACTAATGCACTTATTAACCTTATCAATGTGACAAGTAATGAGGCAATGGAGCAAGAGGTGATGAAACAGGCACACAGTACATTTGAAACACTTTTTGAGCAGTCTCCGGATGCCATTTTACTCATGGAAGGCAATCAGTTTATACAAGGGAATCAACAAGTGGTAAATATGTTTGGATACGAAAGTGAAGAAGCCCTTCTTTCTGCTAAGCCATTAAAACTTTTTCCTAAAAAACAACCTTCAGGAGAGTACTCTTTAGAAAAAATTTATCGTATGAAAGAACGTGCGATAAAAGAGGGGAACCAACAGTTTGAATGGGTATTTAAACGTCAAAATGGAGACACATTCTGGGCAGATATTATGCTGACAAGTATGTCTATCAATCAAAAAGAGATTATCTACTTGGTATGTAGAGATATCTCTACGCGAAAAGAGATGGAACTAGAACTCGCACGACAAAAAAATGTACTCTACTATAGAGCAAACCATGATACCCTCACAGGTTTACCAAACCGAACACTCTTTATGAGTGAATTGGTTAAGGGTTTGGAGCTTGCCAAACGTTATGAAGAAGAGTTGGTCTTGATGTTTATAGACCTAGATAGGTTTAAGAAAATCAATGATTCCTTGGGACATAACATTGGTGATAGGGTGATTAGTATCGTAGGTGAACGCTTGAAACTTGTTGTGGATAAAGATGACATCGTAGCACGTTTGGGGGGGGGATGAGTTTTTAGTGCTGATGAAAGATGTGAAAAAACATGATGACATATTAAATACGGCTTCTAAAATATTAAAAATTATCAAGCAACCTATTGCAATAGAGCATTATACTTTGTATTCCAGTGCGAGTATAGGGATTAGCCGTTATCCTACCGATGATATCTCTGCTGAAAATCTTTTAAAATACGCAGATACAGCAATGTATAAAGCAAAAGAAGAAGGTGGAAATAACTATCAGTTTTACACGAGGGAGATGACAGATATAGCCTATGAACATGTAATGATGGAACGAGATTTACGTGAAGGTATTAAGCAAGGTCATTTTGAAGTCTTCTATCAGCCTCAAATCCATGTGAAAACAGGAGAGATATTGGGGTTAGAAGCGCTTGTGCGTTGGAACCACCCAACGGTAGGTTTACTTTCTCCTGATATATTTATCCCTCTTTCTGAAAAGACAGGGTTGATAGTAGAACTTGATTTATGGGTGATGAAAACAGCGATGGAAATGGTTTCTTCTTGGTACAAAGAAGGGCTAAATCCTGGTACTCTGGCACTCAATGTTAGTATGAAACAGTTAGAGTATCCAGACTTACAAAAAGAGATTCTAAAAAATAGCAAGATGTTTGAGTTTAAATCTGAGTGGCTTGAACTTGAAATTACCGAAACAGAAGTGATGAGAAACCCAGATAAAGTGATTCAAATTTTAGATGATTTACATCGTTTAGGTTTGGCTATAGCTATTGATGACTTTGGGACAGGATACTCTTCTTTGTCTCATCTTAAGCGATTGCCTATAGACAAATTGAAAATAGACAAGTCCTTTATCTCTGATGTACCTAGAGATGAAGTTGCTTCGGCTATCGTTAAGACGATGATTGTTTTAGCGCAAAGCCTAAAGATTAACGTTATAGCTGAAGGCGTAGAAACACAAGAACAAAAAGAATTTTTAGAAAAAGAAGGATGTGAACAGATACAAGGATACTACTATAGTAAACCTGTATCAGCAAAAGAATTAAAGTCTATGCTACTAAGACAAAAAGGTTAAGCGTTTAGAAATTCCCTAAACTTTTAACCAATTTTGCGGCGGTACCTGCTTGTGCATTGTGAGGTTGATAAAGATAGTTATGTACTTTTTCAGGGGTGTGCTCTGGCAAGGAAAGTGCTTCAAACTCTTCTTTTGCCAGTTGTTTTGCTTTAAAGAGTGCCATCTGAACACGGCTGTAAAAGTTTGCAGCTCCTTCACCTGAGGTTTCTATGGCTAAGAAATTCGCTGAGGGAAAACGGTTGGTGACGAGTGACTGTACCCCATCACTCACTGCCGAACTTGGCATACATCCAAAAGGTTTGACTGAGATAGTCAAGTGAGAAAGGTTGTCTTTGACAGATTCGATGAGGTGTGCTACCTCTAAATGTCCTTCTCCGCCTTCACAGTCAAGGGTGTAGTATTGTTCACTGAGTGCTGCTAGCTTCTCCATATTGGGTATTTCGTAGTCATGTAGACCTATGGCCTTGGCGTAGATGGTAAAGTGTGTTTTTACGGCTGCTTTTGCCAGTTTTATGAGTAAACGGGTTTTCATACTTGAAAAGTCTACTTTTTTGTCTGTCTCTACAGCCAACTCATCTTTTTTAGTGAGTTTTCGTTCTGCTTCCCAGATACTCAACATGAGGCGATTCATCACAGGTTGGGGGATACACTCTGCCCCTTCTGCCTCTAAAAATCTGTGAAGATTGTAGTTTCCATCTCCTTCAGTCATCGCTGCCCAAAATTCACCCATGACTAAGACTTTGGCTTTAGGTTGTAAACGATTGAGTTTTACCTCTGCCAATATTTTACGACAAGACCAGAGTGCTTTTGTAAGGTTTTTCTTTTGCTCAAAGGCATCAGATACAATAACACGACATGTTTCCAATGCCTTGTCTGTGCTACCGGTTTCTATCTCATAGGGGCGCATTTTGTAGCCCAGAAGATTGAGGATGTCACCGATGAGTATTGCTTTGACGAGAGCTATGAAAAAGGTAGGACTAAGATTGAGTAAACTCTCTTCATCTGATTCTTGAAAGATGCCTTTATCATGCTCAAAAGAGGTGATGCGAAAGCCGTCAAGCCCAGCATCACGTAAGGCTTTTTTGTACTCCGTAATATACATACCAAAACGGCAAGGTCCACAACCCCCAGCGGTAACAAAGACATATTTTTTGACTATCTCTTCAGCAGATATACCTTTTTCATCACGGAGATTTTGTAAGTATTTGACGAGATTTCCTACTGTAAAGTAGGTAGGGTTACACTGTCCTCTATTTCCAAAGGCTTTTCCCTTTTGAAAAGACTCAAAGTCGGGGTTGGGCAGTGCGACAAAGTTTTCACCTATGGAGTGTAAGGCTGTCTCTATGAGTTTGTCTTGCAAGATAGTCAGTCCACCTACGAGCATGATGGTCTCTTTTTTCGGTGCATACGCTATGGGCTCTTTGGGTATATCTCTCCATTGGGTAGACTCTTGGTTAAAAAAGCTAAGGTCTCCGTTTTTGTCTGCCATTTTGACAGTGTTACATGCTACGCTCATACTAAAACTCCTTCATTTGTACGCTGTGTTTGTTGGGTGTGCAATGTTTGTTTGTATTGGTCAAGGGTGTAGGCAAAGGTCTTAACGCGTATCTTGATAGACCCACCAGGTTTGTTGGCATCAATGTCATGCAAGGTTAAGTGTGGTGTACGCGAAGCACCTAAAATTTTGTCGATGATGGAGTAAGTTGGTGCATCATGTCCACATTTGAAAGAACTTAAATCAAGTACTGCAACATTTGGGTGGCGCGCAGCAAATTTGGCTGCCCATACTTTTTGTGCAGAGTTGGTAGAGTAGTTCTCAGCCCAAACATCTCTAATGTCATACGCCGAACTCACACGCTCTTGCTTCACATCTTCCCCAAAGTATTGCGAGAGGTAGGCTTCATCTTTAGGAATGGCACGCATAGACAGTGTTTTAAATCCAAGTGATTGGAACTCATCTAACACTTCATGGTTCATGCCAGGGTCAGAGTGGTAAGGACGACCTAAGAGTAAGATGACGACTTCATCATTGGCTACGGCATTATCGAGTATCTCTCTACCTTCAGCCATGATGTCTGCATCATTTTGATCCAGTGCTTTCCATGCCTGTTCTACTGCCCAGTTACTTTCATCCTCTGTAAGACGTAGTTTCTTGTTCCACGTTCTAAACAGTTGTTTTTTGAGTAAATCTTTGTTGTCAAAATTGAGTGGATCTTCAACATACTCTATGTTTTTTTCTGCAAAAAGGTTTTTCTCTTTCGTAAAAGCGGAGTAAACAACCTTAGGGGTACCCGATATGATAGGACAAGAGGTTTGCCCCATCGTATGTTTTACATACCCTGGAAGTTCAGTTACCGCAGGAAACCACATAAACTCAAAGGCTTTACGTGCAAACTTTTTTTCATAAAGAAGTGCATAGACATGAGACTGTGCTACTTTGGCTGGGTAACAAGAATCTACAGAACCATACTTGGCACCTTCTAGGTACATATCTTCATTGGAAAAGTCAGAGAATATGATGTTGGTTGGGCTGATTTCCAATGCTTCCAAGTAGGTACGTAAAAAAGGTGCGAGTGAGTAGATGTTCAGTACTTTAGGGATAGCAATTTTTAGTTTACGTCTATATGCTTTATCTTCAGAGCTACTCACTTTGAAGTCTCTTGTCACTTGTTTGCGAAGCGTAGGACCCCAGCCACCAAGCGTCACTTTGACTTGTTGCTCTGAGACAGATGTCTCTTTTGTGGGTGTTTTTTCTAATGTATAAGTAGAATCAAAGAGTGATGTAGACTCTTTTTTTACTAAGTTTGGTATGTTTTTTTGTAAATCTTTACGAGAGTCTTTGAGAATCTTTAACGCTTCATGTGACTCTACAGTACCTTCTTCACACGAGAAGCCTGCGATGTACCGTACCGACTCCGAACTAGGTGTTTTTGTGTCGATAAAGGTACGAGAACAGTTGATACTACAAAAGTTACAACGTGTCTCTTCATCTGTTCTTGAAGTGTAGGTCATCTGTAAAGCTTCTTGCATACCTGAGAAAGTTGCATACCCACGTCTGGCTACAACATCTTTGGCTTCTATGGCAGCACCGTACGCCCCTGCTTCTCCTGGGTGAGGATGCACATCAACTCTAGCATGAGGCACTTTGTCTTTGATGTAGTCTACCTGTGCTTTAAGGGCTGCTTGGTTGTACTGCGTACCGCCTTGGAGTACAAAATGGTCTCCAAAAGCTGCAAGATTAGGGGCTTGTACCACATACTGCCAGACATTTTTAGGCAGTACTTTCGAGATGCCTGCAAAGAGTTCTTCTTTTGTGTACCCCTCTTTTTGGAAGTTTACTCTGTCAGTGTCCAAGAACACTGCACATCCATAGTTAAATAGTGGTGCTTGCTTTGCTGCAAAAGCAATATCGGCAAAGCCTTCAACGGGTACGCCAAACTGTTTTGCCATAGACTGAAGCAGTGTGCCGTTACCTGCTGAACATTGGTTGGAGAGACGGAAGTTCTTCATCATGCCATTTTCCATAAAGAGCACTTTGATGTCTTGCCCACCGATGTCACAAATAACATTGATACTGTCCCCAAAGGCTTTTTGTGCTGACCTCATGTGTGCGATGGTTTCGATGATATTGGCATCAGCATTAAGTGCACCACCAAGTACATCTGCTGCGTAGCCTGTGACTCCAAGTCCTTTTACATCATAGTAGTTATGAGGGTCTTTGGCTTGAATCTCTTGCAGTAGCTCTAGAGTGTCTTCTATAGGGTTACCTTTGGAGAGTTGATAGACTTTTAAAAGCATCTCGCCATGTTCATCACAGAGTACGGCTTTAGACGAAGTAGAACCACCATCTATACCTAAAAAACAAGTGGTTTTTTCTGTCAGTACAGGTGGCACAAAAGGTTTGATAGCATAGTCATCTTTAAAGGCTTGTAGTTCTTCAGGAGAGTTGACAAGAGGGGCATCATTGTTGTCATTGTTAGTGGTGCCTCCTGTGTCTACCATGGTTTTAAGTTGTATGA
>JALUYL010000063.1 GCA_027012955.1 Sulfurovum sp. | reverse complement strand
GATATGAAACAAGAAGAATTAAACTTTAGTATTAATGACAAGTTTAACCTGACAATGATTCCAGGTAAATTTGCAAAAGCCATGCGTACATGTAAGATATGGCAATTTTTTAGATTTATAGTGATTAACATTAAGATGTTAATCGTGGTAAGTAAGAGTCACTAAGCCTTTTTGGCAGTGACTAAAAGCGGTAACATCCCAAAGTAAGATAACGTACCAAACGCCTGATCTATCTTTGCATCAGGTTTTATCTCTAGTATCATCTCTTTAATAGCTTCATCACTCAAATCACCCATATACTCACCCTCACCATGGTCTTCTTTATAGAGCTTTACCAAACGGTGTGTAGATTTGTTTTCTTCGTGTTTCCAGATTGTCATAGAGGTACCTTATAGTTGTTAAGGGGATTATACTTTGATTTTGTTAATGTTTGTTGGAAGTGATAAAAATAGGGAAATAGTTTCGCAAGAGGGAAACTCTTGCAATACTTTTAATAAACGTTACTTTAAGTGTGGCAACTCAATATATATAGCTTCATGTGTTAGTTTATATAGTTGATATCCTGATAAGCTTTTCTCCCCATATACTAAAGAAAAGTTAGAATTTCCTTTTTCTGAATACATGAGTAATTTTCGTAAAATTTGAGTCTCTGATACAATCTTTTGAATTTTGTTTTTATCTCTTTGGTTGTCACCCATTTTTTCTAATAGCCTTCTAATTATATTCATATTTTTTAAAGTTCCATCTTTATACAAAATATATACAATCCAATAAATTATTTTTGCAGGATCTGGTTCTTTAGGAATAAAATTAAAAACTTTAGTATACTCAGTAATATAATCATATACTTCACTAGAAAGATACATAAACATCTCTTTCAAAATAATTTCTGTATCTTGCTTATTTATTAGTGCACTAAGTTTACTTGCATACCAACTTGAATGATTACTTATATCTTCAAGTTCTTTTTCCGTTAAGCTATTTATGACCTTATGAAATTGTGTTTCTGCTGAATTGAAAAAGTGGGCTAGTCGGTTAACTCCTCCTGCTGAAAATTGTGTCACACTATCGGCTCGTTTCAGTAGCCAAATGTGTAAATATGATTGCTATGACAGCATTTAAAGAGAATTTTTCTATTTTATAGAGACCTTCTGACTAAATATAGGCATTAAATCTGTAGGAGGAGTTAACCGACTAGCCCACTTGAAAAATTCATCAACATACTTTCTATTTTCTGGCATATATTAACCCTCTTGAAAGAAATCTTCTTCTTGAATATCAAGGCAATTTTTTTCTCTTTTACAAAGAAGTTTCTGAATTACTGACTCTCTATAGTCTGAATTTTCTAAAATTCCTCTATATAATTCTTTTGTTATGTTCATAATATCCCCTTATTTTGGTTATTATATAATATTTTCTCTGAAATAACAAAAAGAGAGGTAAAACCTATCTTTTTGAGAATTGTGGAGAACGTCTCGCTTTTTTCTTACCTGGTTTCTTACGCTCAACAACTCTAGAGTCACGAGTAAGAAGACCTTCTGGCTTAAGGATAGCTCTAAATGTTGGTTCAAACTCTACCAATGCTTTAGTGATACCATGCTTTAAAGCATCTGCTTGTGCAGCATAACCACCACCAAGTGTAGTTGCTTTAATGTTCATGCTGTCTAGTTGCTTAGTAAGCTCTAGGGGAAGTCTCACTTTCATTTTAAGTGTTTCATGTCCACCTAGCCATTGGTCAAGCGTCTTACCATTGATAAGCATTTCACCATTACCTGGAGTCATCCAAACTTTAGCGATAGCCGCTTTTCTTTTTCCTGTTGCATAAATAGTTGCCATGATTACGCTTCCTTATTGATTTGTGCTGTATGTGGGTGCTCAGAACCTGCATACACTTTAAGTTTTTTAAGCATTGCTCTACCAAGAGTAGTCTTTGGAAGCATACCACGTACTGCAAGTCTAAAAAGTTTTTCAGTCTTGTTTTCTAGCATATCATCAAGTTTTTTACTTTTAGTTGAACCAAAGTAACCAGAGTGAGTAAAGTACTCTTTTTGCTCTAATTTATTACCTGAGAATTTTGCTTTTTCAGCGTTGATGATAACTACGTAGTCACCACAGTCTACATTTGGTGTAAATGATGGTTTATGTTTACCTCTAAGAAGTGTCGCTACTTCAGTTAAGATACGACCAAAAGTTTTACCTTCAGCATCGATCAAAACCCAGTCACGTGTAACGTCAGCAGGTTTAAGTACCTTTGTCATTTTCATGATATTTCCTTGTTTGAATAGAACAATAAATCACTCTATTGTTCATTTGTGGACGGATTGTACCCACTTAACCTTAATATTTTTTTAAATTCAGTTTAGTTTAAGTTTAAAAGGGAAATTCCTTCATTTTCTAAATAAATAATCATTCCCTCAGTCCTCTTACCCGTAATATCTGCAATTGCTTTTTTATAATAGCCTACTTGCTTCTGATGTTTCAAGCCATATTTTTTAGAACTTTTGTAGTCAATGACTAAATTATACTCTCCATATTCCAAAAGCAAATCTATCTGCTTGAGTTCTCCTTCATAAGAGAGCGACTGTTCTTTACGTATCTTTGCACCTTGTAACAATGCCTGAAATGACGCATTGGCAATAAGCAGACCTACGCGTTTTTCTATCTCATCCATACTCTCTTTTAAGAGTTGTTGCCCATATCTGTTTTGCACCGCCACCATAGCGACATGAAGACTCTCTTCGTCAAAACCTCCTAACATCTCTAAAGCATAGTGTAAAGCCGTACCAAAAAGAATGGCTTCGTAATCTTTCTCGTCCTCTTCAGACTTTTCAGGTGTTTCTTGTGTACCGTAGTTTGTTAAGGTTGTAGGTTGCGTGTTATTTATTTGGTGTGATGGCAATCGCCCCCTACATGGTTTTAATCTGCCTACAGACATTACCTCCATACCCAAAGCATCAAAGATGGAGTCTTTAGGCTTACGAATCACTATCATTCCCTCAACCGCACGAGTGAGTGCCACATAGAGCACATTCATACTGTCTTTCGTAGATGATACCTTACGCTCTTCCATGATTTGCGCATAGTCAGAGTCAAAGTTTTCTCTGCCTTTAGTACGGTAAAGTATCTTATCTATATACAAGCTCTCATCATAATGGTACAAAAGTGCCGACTTATCGCTATTCTTTCGTGTCAATTTATCTAAAAGTATCACATACTCAAACTCCAACCCTTTAGAGCCGTGTATCGTCATAATCTTCGCACCATGCACTGTGTTGGAAGCTACGGCGATGCTAGAGGTATGAAACTCTTCTACAAACATAGGAATATCACTATAATTAGAGGTAAACTCCAAAAGCTTCAACACATTTAAGTCTTCATCAAAGTAACCAAACTCACGCACCAACTTATCTACCACCTGTAAAGGAGACATAAACGCAGAGAACCAAGAGACATCTACCTCATCCAGTGTTTTTCCTACATTGTTCAACATCGCTTGTGCATCTATCTTCTCTCCAAAGAACAAATACTCCGTCATCGCCACTAAAGCTGCTATTTTTGGCATATTTTTAAGTGAGGAAGAGGTTTTCAATAGAGTCTCTATCCCCTCATGCTGACATGCCTCTTGTAGCGTCTGTCCATCTTTGTTGGTACTGACCAAAAAGGCTATGTCATCCACATTTACACCTAAGTCTAAAAGTCTCTTGGCCTGTTTTACTGCTTCGTCTATAAGCTCTTCGGACTCAACTACTTCCACATAACCCTCAGATGCCCCATCCCTACTCTTTTGAGGCACATACCCCTGCATCGAAGGTTCAAACCAACGGTTCACCTGCTCTACCACATTTTTATTACTTCGGTAGTTGGTATCCATCGGGAGTATCTCTACCCCATAGTCATGCGCTACCTTGTCAAACAGCTCTTCCACCCCACCGCGAAAACGGTAGAGTGACTGCTTGGTATCACCCACATAGAAGAAGCTTCTAAATTCACTCTGTCCTGAACCTGCAAATATTTCATCTATGAGTGGTTTGAGTAGAAGGAACTGTAAAGTAGAGGTGTCTTGAAACTCATCGAGCAGTATGTGTTTAAACTTCGAGTCTATCTTGAAGTATAAGAACTCCTTGCTTATGCTCTCATGCAAAAGCCTATAGGTAAAGTACGTCAAATCATCAAAGCTCAATACACCTGAACTCTTGGCATTAGTAATGTTGGCATTTCTGTAGTAAGCATAAATATTAAAAAGATTCTCCAACACTATCGCTTCTCTAGCCTCAGCCCATTTAGCCAACTCTATTTTGAGATACGCATAGAGTCCTTCTATCTCATCATTAGCTACCTTTTTGTACCAAGAGTGCTCCCCCAAAGTCTCTTTTTCAAAGAGTGACTTGGCAAACAGTTCCTTGATACTCTTCGTCTCAAACTGCTTCATACAGCGTGCAGCCGCTCCTGCATCGGTGAGTGCTTTTATCATCTTGAGTCGTAGCACTTCACACGCTTCTTCTTGTTTAGGCAAGACAACACTATTCTTTTTTTGCTCAGGCAGTAAAGGATCCACCTTATAAAAGTTCTGCATCAAGTCAAAGATCTTCCCAAAGCGTTTGTCTTCTATATCCATAGCCAGTTTGACAAGGTTAGAAAGCAGTCCACCCGCTTGTACTTCATCTAAAAAGTGTTTCTCCAGTTCATCTGTACCCTGCTCTTTAGTCACAAAGTCAGGCTCCAACCCCAATTCCAAAGAAGCAGAACGCAATATGCTGGAAAAAAAGCTATCTAATGTCACGATGTAAGAGGTATGCGAAAGAAACCGAGCCAACACCTCTGGCTGCTTCTTAAACAGCTCCTCCCTACTCAACCCTGTTTCTACCAACACGACATTCAAAAAGGCTTCATTCTCCCCAAGGTTACGCAAAGAGTCCACCACCCTCTGACGCATCTCTGCTGCTGCCTTGTTTGTAAATGTCGCTGCCAATATACTTGATGGTGACTCTCCCATGAAAAGTAGTGAGATATAACGCACAGAGAGTGCAAAAGTCTTGCCTGAACCTGCGGCAGCTGATAGGGCTAGGTAAGGTTTGAAGTTTGGGTTATTGCTCATCTATTTTAATATTTCAATTTCTATATTTGTATATTTTTGTAATCTTTTAAAGTCAGTATCAAAAGTAACCAATTTTGCACAATACCGTTCAGCTATTTTTAAATGCATTATGTCATTAATATTTTTACAAAAATCAATCTCTTCACATACTTCATATGCATCTACTACAAGTGTACTATCTATTGAAGATTCCACATACTTTGAAAACAGCAGAACTTTATTTTTATGCTGTTTTGTGAGTTTATATTTACCTAGAACAAATATGTACTCACTTAAAACCATAGGAGAGATAAAAAATGTATCTTCTTCTATAGCTGAAAGGATTAACGCTTGAGCCTTTTCAAACTTTTGAGTATCTTGATTAATCGTAAAATAGATCAATACATTCGTATCAAAAAATGTCACTATACATTTCCTCATCAACCTTACATAAATCAATACTTTTATCTTCTAGTACACTAACATTTTTACTCTCTTTTTTAAATGCCTCAAAGAGTGCTTTAGTATCTCTTTTTTCTTCTTTTTGATTTTCGAGTAATTCTTCATATCTATGAGCATCCACTATGACCACAAAAGGTCTATCTCTTTTGGTTACTTGTATGTCTTCTTTTACTGCTCTATCCAGTAGATAAGTTTGTTGCTTCAGTTGTGTGGCTGTAATAGTCATAATGTACCTTTTATATAAACTGTATATATTATACATTTTATACATTTATTTGTCAAGTAAAATAATCTACCTATCTTTAGAAAACACTCTACTCATTTAATACAGTTTAAGTATAATATTGACAAAGGTCTTTCATAAAAAAATTATTCTACTTTTACTCTCTTTTTTAGGTGGACTTATAGTGTTTCAAATTACATGGGAGATACTTCCTCATTCAATAGAGCCATTAGAATTACTCGCCTTAATATCCGGATTACTCGTACCTATTATTACTAGTATCTACCTTTTTGGTAATAGCTCTTCAACAGATACTAAAAATTATAATACTACAGCAAAAATAGTTTCAGAACTGGCTCTATTGGCATTTATTGGTTTTATTTTTCAGAAATCTTCATATGCAGATGCGCCCTACTACACGGGTATTTTTAATGAGTACATTGGATTTACACTATTTCTGCCTATATTCGGAACTGTGATACATTTTCTTTATAGTAAATCCTACATAAAAACTAAATTTTATATAACTACAGTAAGCATTATCATTTCTATAGCCATACATGTGCTCAATTTTACTCTTTACCCTTTAGTAGGTGGACATGCAGAACAAATGTACGGAATTATATTAATTTTTGGACTTCCCCTTGCAATACTATTCGGTATTATCTATGCTATTTATTTCATAAAAGTTTTTTTTAACAAATCAAATAATTCATAATAATTACAAATACTCACCTCTCCCACACATTAAAGTAAATTCACAATATTTACATTTCTGTAAATCTTCCGTTTTTTCTGCTACAAAACTTTTAGTTTGTTTCAATGATACTATGACTTCTGCTAAGCGTTCATTCTTCTCATCAAGAGCCGTTATCTCTTCTATGTCTCCATTTTCAAAAAGTTTGACAAAGGCTAGGTTTATATTTTGATATGTATCTTTTAACATTTGATGGTAAATGCTCATCTGTAAGTCATTGAGACTTTCTAAGTTTCTTGTCTTCTGAGCCTCTTTGGTGCTTCCACTTTTGTAATCTAGTACCAAAGTGTGGGTGGTATTTTGGTCTATGCGGTCTATGCGCCCTTTGAACTTTAGTCCACCGATGTTTCCTTGAAACTCTTTTTCACGTTCTACTACTTTCCACTCTGCTTTAAAATGTGCTATCTGACTTTCCACAAAACCTTTTAATTTACTTTTCCATAAAAGTTTTTTATAGGCCGTCTGTGAGTCTTCAAAAGGAAGTAGTTTCTCTAGTAATATATCTATATTTTTTTGCATCTCTTCTTTGCGCGAAAAGCTATCTACTTCTCTATGCAAATGGTCTAAAAGGCTGTGCAAAAATGCACCCTCGTTTAGCTCTTCTTCTTGTTTGTCTTGTAGCTGTTTGATGTAACGGTAATAATACTTTCGTTTACAGTCTAAAAAGGTTTTGAGTCGTGAAGCCGACCATGTAATACTACTCGCATCAAAGTGCTCTACCACAGGGTCATCTTGTACATTTAGCTGTGAGGGTTGATTGTAAAGCAGGTCAAACTGTGCTTGTGTCTGCTCTGCTTTTTCTAAGCCAAGTTCATAGAGAAACTTTGAGGGAAGTTTGTTGTCAGAGGTACTGTAGATAATGCTTGCTTGCTTGGCTTGTTCTAGCAATCGTTTGTAGTACTGCTTTTGTAGTGCTTCTCTGTCGTTTTTGGTAGGGAGATTGGCAAAAGCTCTCACTTGTGAGTTTAAAAACTGGTCTTTACTTGAAGTAGCAGGGACTACCCCTTCGTTAAAGTCTACGATGACAACACCTTCAAAACTTACACCTCTAGTTTCAAGTACACCCATCACGGTGACTAGTCCACCTCGTACATCATCCATCGTTACTTTACTCAAAGACTTAAGCCATAAAAAAAGCCACTCTTTGAGAGTGAGTTCTTCTGATTCCAATACTTTGATGAAATGTAAGTACTTCTCGTAAACACGTTCATTGAACTTCTCTTTCTTTTCACCATTTACCAAAGGAGTGTCGTGAAGTCCAAGTCTATCAATTTCAGCAAAAAAGATGCTTACTTCACTTTTTTTTCCTGCAGGTATTTTTTCTATCTCTTCTACGTTAAAGCCGTAACGTTCTAACAACTTTTTGCTCTCGTCATCCCTACTCTGCCAGTATCTATAGAGTGCTTCAAGTGATTTATAGATACGTCCGTTGCTATAGTCATATCCCATTGCAAAGTTTAGATTATTATGGATGTCAAAAAGTGTAAAGTGTTCCTTGAAACTCTCATCAGGTAAGATAAGGACTACCCTTTCTGGGTCAATGCCACTTCTTACCATTTTCTCTATCTCTCTAAAAGCTATGGCTATCTGTTCTTCTCTCTCTTCTACAGCATAGACATTTGCATCAAGCAGACTCCCGTTGTTTTCTGTTTGTAGTATCTTTTTATCGCTCAGTGAAAAATGAATATGCATGTTGTTGGGAAGCTTTAAGCCTAAAGTTTCAAAACGCTCTTGCATCTTTACATTAAACTTGCTTGTGGTGTAGTGTATACTAAGTTGTACTTGTTTAGAGATATCTTCTAAAAGTTTTAATTCAAACTGGCTCAAATACCCTTCTAAGTGAACTTCTATACTTTCATAAGTAGTTAAAAACCCCTCATTAAGTCTATAGTTCTGTGGTACAAAAGCTTTATCAGTGTACCCATGATTCTCAAGTAAGTTATAATAGTTTTCCAGTAAACGTTCCAGTATCTCAAGATGTGTGCCAAACTCTGCATAGGCATCTGCCTCTGCCAAAGTATCAAAGCTTACACCTTCTGCTGAAAGTTCTTCAAAAAATTTAAAAAGAGCATCACTTTTGGTAAAAAACCGTACCAGAGACAAGTCTAGCTTTAAGTCCTCAAACGCATCAAATGCTGCAGCTTTACGTAAAAGTAAAATGCGTTGTAATGGGTCAACTTGTATTTTGTTTTCAAGAAGTATTGCGCGTTGTTCAAACTCATCCATACGCATAAGTGTGGGCAAAAATCCATCTGTTTCTTTTTGATTTTGACTAACTGTGCGTAAGGCTCTTGAAGTAGGGTAAATATGGAGTGTGTTCATGGTGAAGATTATAACATAGTTGTAGGGTGCGTTTGCTAACGCACCTTGAATTTTGGTTGAATATATATTACGGTTTTAAATAAGCTCTCTCTTCAGCATAGCCTACAGTATTGTCATCAATTTTTGCACGAAACTGCAAAGTGTATCTACCTGGTTTTTCTATATCAAGCATAGGTGTGACATACATACCATCTTTAAAAGAGACTTGTTTTATCATCACATCATCTTTACGTGTATGCGGACGTGTAAGTAAGAAACTTACTTTTCCATCGGAGACAACGGTTCCGTCTTTTTTAGTCACAGAGTATGAAAAATGGTTCGCACCTTTACTTAGTGTCACAGCATTGGGTTGAGGGATTTTAGAGTTGATGTTGTCTGTCATAACCATCATCTTAGTATTCATGAGTTTGATAGTATAGTCTTTATCAAAAGCCTGTTTTTTTTCTAAAATATCATTGATACCCATATCGGCATCTTGATACTTCAACATATATTCATTGACTTCTTGCACAGGCATCTGTATAGCGTGTTTGACTGTCCAGTACCCCAATGTAAGCCCAATAAATAGAAAGCCTATTATCATATGAGGCCAATAGGTTTTTTCGTTCTTGTTATGCTCTTTCATTTGCTCTCTTCTTTTGTAATCTCATCCATAAAGGTCTCAATAAAAATATCCAA
>JALUYL010000062.1 GCA_027012955.1 Sulfurovum sp. | reverse complement strand
TGTGATATTCACCTGAACATACCTTTTACCATTAGTGAACTAGGATTTAGGAGGCACTACAGACTGCCGTCTAAATCAATGTTAGAGAAAAAAGTCCTTCTTATCGTGGAAAGTGACAATGTCACGAAGAGCATTAGTAGAATGTTTAAGTATTTCCCTTATGATGTCGATATCGGATTTCAAGCATTTCAAGAAGGCAAAGCTGCACTTGAAAAATATGATGTTGTGATTATAGAAGACCATTTGGTGACGGCTTCTTTTGTCTCGATGGTACAAAGTATCAAAAACGAAAAAGAGTTAAAGTATGTGTTGTTAGGAGACACTAGTATGAAGGGCTGTGAATCTTCATGCGCTTGTTTACTCAAACCTGTAACGCAAGAGAGCATTTTTGAGTTGATAGTCTCACTTTTTCAGGCCGAAGAGATGGCAAGTGTGGTAATAGACAGTCAACCTCTAAATCCAGAAGTAAAAGAGATGAGTGCGCATGATAGAGCCATTAAAAGCATGTCAAAGCAAGATGAAAGTAGTAGCTTAAGTAATATCATTGAAAAAAAGAAGTCTGAGCATGTTTCCATACTGGATACACAAATAGGGATGAAAAATGCACAATCCATGGGATTAGACTATGGGGATACATTAGAAAAGTTTGTAGAAACTTTTGATAAATCTGATTTGTATTTTAGGCAAATTGTGAATGAAAAAGCTATAAATAAGATAAAAGAATTTTGTATCGATTTGGAAAAACAATCAAAAATCATAGGTGCAGAAAGCATGCAAAAATTTGCTGATATCGTGAGTCTTATATTCGTTTATGATAAACTTGACATGTTACCCATCTATCCTGGAAGATTTCATCTGGAGTTGGACAAGCTTATCGTAGCAATTAAAAGAAAACTTTATATATAAAATTACGGTTCATACTTTTCAAAATCTTCTTTACTTACTCCACAGTCTGGGCACTCCCAGTCATCGGGGATGTCTTCAAAGGCTGTACCTGGTGCTATGCCACTGTCTGGGTCACCCAACTCAGGGTCATAAATATACTCACAAACGGTACAAATGTACTTCTGACTCA
Organism: Sulfurovum sp.; assembly: GCA_027012955.1. GTDB lineage: Bacteria > Campylobacterota > Campylobacteria > Campylobacterales > Sulfurovaceae > Sulfurovum. Next base: position 8,532 of record JALUYL010000062.1, on the reverse strand, counting down.
TCTTAAACTCCTTTAGGTAAAATACACTATCTATTATTTTATACAACAAAAGGACAACAATGTCAATAAAATGTGCATTTTTATTTCCAGGGCAAGGGTCACAATCTACAGGAATGGGACAAGATTTTTTCAACAATTCAGACGTAGCAAAGCAAATGCTTACTGAGGCAAGTGCCAAAACAGGGATAGATTTTGAGAATCTTCTTTTTGAAGAAAATGACAATTTGGGTAAAACAGAGTTTACACAACCGGCTATCTTACTTGTAGGTGCTATGGCACATAAACTCTTTACAGATGCAACAAACATTACACCGGCACTTACTATGGGACACTCCTTGGGTGAGTTTACTGCACTTGTAGCTGCTGGAGCTTTGGATGCTGTAGATGCCGTAGAACTTGTAAATCTTAGAGGTCAACTTATGGCAGAGGCATGTTCTAAACAAGAAGTAGGGATGATGGTATCACTAGGGCTTTCTGATGAAGCGGTAGAAGAGCTATGTGCTGCACAAAGAGAGGCTGGGCTTCAAGTATGGGCAGTGAATTACAATGCCGATGGACAGATTGTTATCGCAGGGATTAAAAAAGATTTGGAGTTACTTGCACCGATGGTAAAGGATGCAGGGGCAAAAAGGGCGATGTTGCTTGATATGTCTGTGGCATCTCACTGTCCACTGCTTGAGTCTGCATCTGCACCACTGGAAGCAAAACTTCAAGAGATGTTAAAAGATGACTTTATCGCAGCGGTGATTTCTAATGTAACTGCAAAAGCGTATAACACTAAAGCAGAAGCATTGGAGTTACTTCCACAACAACTTGTAAAACCTGTACTTTATAAACACTCTATGGCTAACATAGATGATGAGGTAGATTGTTATATAGAGTTTGGTAATGGAAATGTACTTAAAGGTTTGAATCGTAAGGCTACAAAAAAACCACATTTCAATGTTTCAGATATGGCTTCTTTGGAGGCTACTATTTCGGCAATCAAGGAACTTTCGTAAGTTTTTCTCGTTCCCATGCTCTGCATGGGAATGACTATTTAAATTAGATTGGTTTTGGATAGTTTATTAACTTGCCATGTTATTTGATTGTGGCGTTGTTATTCTCTTCATTTTTTTTAGAAAAAAACGAAGCAAAAAAAGCGTCGTTCCTCTCAAATCGCTCTGCTTTCAAGGGTGTTCGGAACGACAAGCACACTATCGTGTGATTAATATAGGTGGCTTTGCCACGGTGAAAGGTATATATGAAAATTGCTATAATGGGGGCGATGCCTGAAGAGGTGGAGCCGATTGTTGCTAAGTTAGATAATTTACAGACGATGATGTATGGTGCCAATACATACTATGAAGGTGTTTACAAGGGTCAAGAGGTTGTTGTAGCATATTCTAAGATAGGTAAAGTGTTTGCTACGTTGACTGCTACGATGCTTATAGAGAAATTTGCTTGTGATACTTTGCTCTTTTCTGGTGTTGCGGGAGCGATATCTGATGAGTTGAAGATAGGAGATCTTATCATTGCAGATGGGTTGTGTCAGCATGATTTGGATATTACGGCTTTTGGGCACCCTTATGGGTTTGTACCAGAGGGTGAAGTGTGTATTCCTACCGATGTAAACCTTAGAAAGATTGCCAAAGAAGTGGCTGCATCAAAAGGGCTGACATTGAGAGAAGGTGTAATAGCCACAGGTGATCAGTTTGTCGCCAATGCAGAACGTAAAGACTGGATAGGTGACACCTTTAGTGCGGATGCTTTAGAGATGGAAGGGGCTTCTGTGGCTGTGGTTTGTTCTGCACTTGAAGTACCTTTTTTCATTTTGCGTGCCATCAGCGATAGTGCAGATATGGATGCAAGTTTTAATTTTGATGAATTTCTTGAAAGTTCTGCTAAAATTAGTGCAGATTTTATTCTTTCAATGGTTGATGCTATAAAATAGTTAATATATAGATATGTCATATTCCCATTTATTTGGATTGTGGCGTTGTTATTCTCTTCATTTTTTTTAGAAAAAAACGAAGCAAAAAAAGCGTCGTTCCTCTCAAATCGCTCTGCTTTCAAGGGTGTTCGGAACGACAAGGCACACTATCGTGTGATTAATGAGGATTATAAATGAACGATAATGAAAGACGAAGTAAAGCCAAAACCATCCCCATGAGTAAGAAACTCTTAAAAGTCATAGGTAAGACCAATGGAGAGTTTAAACTCATAGGTGAAGGTGATAAAATACTTGTGGGGCTCAGTGGTGGAAAAGATTCTTTATCTCTTATCCATGCGATGAAGCATATACAGCGCCATGCACCCTTTCGTTTTGAGTTTGAAGCGTGTACTATCAAGTATGGTATGCCAGATGAACATTATGAATTTCTCACCAAACATTGTGAAGAGTACGAGATAAAACACACGGTCTATGACACCAATATTTTTGATGTTTCTCAAGACACTATACGTGAAAACTCCTCATATTGCAGCTACTTTTCACGTATGCGAAGAGGTGCACTCTACAGTTTTGCAGAAGAACATGGATTTAATAAACTAGCCCTTGGACATCATTTTGATGACACCGTAGAGAGTTTTTTTATGAATATGTTTTACAATGGAAGTATGAGAGCCTTAGCACCTATCTACAAAACAAGCAGAGGCATCCATCTCATACGTCCACTCATACAGGTAAGAGAACGTCAACTGCGTGATTTTGCTACAGAAAATAATCTGCAGATCATTGGAGATGAAGCCTGTCCAGCGATGATGAAAGATGTAAAAATGCCTCATGCCAGAGCTTCAACCAAAGCATGGCTTGCTGAAATAGAAGAGAAAAACAAAGATGCCTTTAAGATGTTTAAAGCCTCTTTCAAACATATCCATGATGACACTTTTTTAGACCCAGAGCGTTGGGATAGGGATGATATCTGATGCGTTTTATACTCATGATGTGTGGTGTGTGTTTGGGAGTAAATGCCTTTGAAAATATTAGTCCTGCGCAGTTTAAAGTAGAACTTCTGACACGCTGTGAAGTCTTAGGGTTGAGTAAAATGCCTGATAGAAAGGCAACACAGGTTTATTCGCATGCACATACTGGAAGCTGTGTGCAAAACTTAGGTTGCATGAGAGAAATCACCCACAAACAACTGGAAAATGAACACAATCAAAGCAAAAAAGATTTTATGGCGTGGAAATATCCTGTTTGGTGTAAAGTAGAATCAGAGGGTAAACGGGGCTGGGTACGTAAACAGTTTTTAGCAGATAAGCCGTGCAAGGAAGACAAATGAATAGCTTTCAAACAACATCCTCTGGTCGTATAGACAAGATACTCGCACAAAAACTTGATGTGAGCCGTAACCAAGTTGAAAAACTTGTTAAAGACGGACTTGTCTCTGTTAATAGTAAATGTATTAGTAAAACCAGTTTTAAAGTGCTAGAAGGGGATGAGGTAGTCTATCGTTTTAAAGAGGCACAGAAGCGTGTAGTGCCACCTATAGACTTTGATGTGGAAGTATTGTATGAAGATGACTACCTGCTTGTGGTCAATAAGCCATCGGGACTTGTAGTGCATCCTGCCCCTTCAGTCAAAGAGCCGACACTTGTAGACTGGCTTATTCATAAAGATATTTCACTCTCTACCATAAGTGGAGAAGAACGTCATGGTATTGTGCATCGTATAGACAAAGAGACGACGGGTGCTTTGGTGGTTGCTAAGACCAATGAAGCCCATGAAAAGCTTAGTCTTCAGCTTCAAGATAAAAGTATGGGACGTTATTATCTTGCTTTGATAGACTGTCCTTTGAAAGATGATACGATAGTAGATAAACCCATCGGACGTAACCCTAAAAACAGACTCAAAATGGATGTTGTTCCTCATGGGAAAACGGCAAAAACAGCGTTTGTGAAGCTTGCACAGACAATCTACGATGTAGAACTTATAGCTGCAAAACTCTTTACAGGACGTACCCATCAGATACGTGTACATCTCAATACATTGGGGCGTCATATCTTGGGTGATGATTTATATGGATTTAAGACCAAAAGAGATAAAATAGCGCGAGTTAATCTACATGCATATTTGCTATATTTAGTCCATCCTAAAACGGGTGAAAAAATGGAGTTTGTTGCCCCACTTTTTGATGATATGACAGATTATATAACAAAATATTTTGATCAAGAAATTGTTGATAGAAAAATGAATCCCGAAACAATGGGGACACTTTTTACACTTAAATGAACCTTTTGAAAAACCATTCGTATTGAACAGGTAGCTCTGGCAGTCGCAAACGCAAGCGCCCCTTTCAGGGGTTGAATGCTCCTTTGTCGCCACCTATCCAACACGAATTATTTAGTTTTTCAGAGGGTACAAATTGATAAAAGCAGGAAATATGCCACATTTAAAAGTTACACCCTTTGATACTTCAACCCTACAAGAAAAAGTTGCCAAGAGTACTGTCATGACCTCTTTTTCCACATCGATGACAAGTACAGATATGATTATCGGGGTGGAACACAAGGGTGAGGAGTTTTTACTTCAACTCAAACCTGATGATAAAGCGTATCTGCTTAAATACGACAAAGTCACGCGTCCTCTTAAAGTCAATATTTTAAAAGAAGCCTTGGGCTTAGTGTCTGAAGAGTTAGAACTCGTGGTACTTTCATCTAATATTGCACTTTCTAACACAAAAGCTGCACTCTCATCGGAGTACTTTAAAAAGATAGAAGATTTTGCAGATATTGACTATCCTAAAGATAAAGTGTCTGTTGAGGTGGGTTTTGGTTCGGGTAGACACTTGCTTTACCAAGCAGAGAAAAATCCTGATACACTTTTTATAGGGCTTGAAATCCATACACCTTCAGCGCAACAGGTACTTAAACAAATAGAACTACAAGGTATAGAAAATATATGGGTAGTGAACTATGATGCTAGACTCTTTTTGGAGATGTTACCATCAAATATCTGTACGCAGATTTTTGTGCACTTCCCTGTTCCTTGGGATAAAAAACCACAGCGCCGTGTGATTAGCAAAAATTTTTTGGCTGAGTCTATGCGGGTTTTAGAGCAAGAAGGGCGTTTGGAGTTACGTACAGACAGCGATAACTACTTTTGGTACGCTCTGGAGACTTTCTTCTCTGTGCCCAAGACAGAGGTAGAAGTACGTAAAAATGAAGCCTTGGAAGTAACCTCCAAATATGAAGCAAGATGGCTGAGACAGGAGAAAGATATCTACGATGTTTATGTGAAATGTAGAGAAAATTCACAAGAGCGTACAGATACTGTAGACTTTAATTTTAATGGTGTAAAATATACCAAAGAGATAGAAAATAATTTACCTAAAAAAGCATTGGTATTTGATGGCTATTTTGTGCATTTTGAACGTATTTTTAAAGTGACAGAAGAGAGTCTTCTTATCAAGTGTGCTTTTGGTAGCTTTGATAGACCCGAACACAAATATCTTTTGTTAGAAAAAAATGGATGTCGTTATTTTGTCGCGGAACCTGTAAAGACGACTGTCAATTTTTCAGCACATCAAAAACTAGTAGAGCAACTCATGCTCACAGAAGGGTAAACCATGTCAAATGTGATACACGCTTCAAACTTAACACTCTCTTATGATAATGGTGAAAAACAGATTATCAAAGATGCAAACTTTAGCATCAAAAAAGGTGAGTTTGTGTTTATTACAGGTCCTAGTGGGTCTGGTAAATCGACTTTGCTTAAGTCTCTCTATGGACAGCTTAAACCTACAGAGGGTGACTTGGTAGTGGGTGGATTAAATTTGACGAACATACGCCAACGTAAACTACAAGAATTGCGTACACATATGGGTATTATATTTCAAGACTATAAGCTAGTCAATGAATGGACTGTGGCTAAAAATGTTGTGCTTCCATTGATGATAGCTGGGTACTCTACGGAGATACAAGACACACAGGCACGTAGATTGTTAAAACATGTAAAACTTTCTGAACATGCTGATAAATATCCATTAGAACTCTCTGGTGGGGAGCAACAGCGTGTGGGAGTTGCGCGTGCATTGGCTAAAAACCCTGTGGTTATTTTGGCTGATGAGCCTACGGGTAACCTGGATGATTATTCATCCAATGTGATTTGGGATTTGATGGAAAATGCCTGTCAACAACTAGATACGACGGTGTTGGTAGTAACACATAAAATTCCAACAATTTTCTCTTTGCCGTATAGACATTTTATTATCGAGAGTAAGGGTGTATATGAAGTTCATTAAAAATCATCTTATGTTTATTTTACCGCTGATGGCTATATTGCTAGGTATAGAGTTCTTTTTGGTGTTTGATCGTACGACAGATACGTATGAGAAAGGTTTAAAAGAAGGCTATACGATGCTTGTAGTCAGTAAAAAACCAGTAGAACTTGCAACTTTTCAAACCTTAAATAGACATATCAGTTCAAGTGAACAGATAGCGCGAGATGGCATTGTGTCTGAAGTGGCTAAGGGTGTGGGGAAGAGTACGAGTGCGGCTATTATCAAAGCATTGCCTTACTTTTACAATCTTGGATTGGACGCATATTTAAAAAGTTCAGAACTTGAAACTATCAAAAAAGATTTAAAATCAGACACTAACATTAAACGTGTTGAAACATTTGGTGGAAGTTATAACTCTAGTTATAGACTTTTTGCTTTTATTAAATTTACCTTGAAACTTTTTATTGTTTTTATGACAGTTGTGAGCCTTTTTTTGATTATCAAACAGATGGAAATATGGAAGTACGCACACAAAGAACGTATGCGTGTGATGGAGATATTTGGTGCACCTTTGATGTTGCGTTCAGGTATACTCTTTAAAGTAGCATTTGTGGATGCTATTTTGGCTTCTATCTTAGTCTCAGCACTCTTTTTGTATGTGAAGTTCTATTGGGCGGCGCAGAGTGGCATAGACATGATGGTTGAAAATCAAGAAGTGTTATTTCGCGTGACAGATATGGGCATTTTATTGGGCTCTTCATTGCTTATCGTTATTGTGGCGGTGTATTCTGTGGTATTTTCTAACAAGGGCGTAGAGGAGTGAAGTCCTTTATCTTTGTATTTAGTCTTACGTTAGGGTTGCTTTACGGTGCTTCAACCACTACTAAAATAAAAGACTCGAAAAAGTCTCTTTCTGCAACTTCCTCTGCTAAGAAAAAGACAAGTCGCCGTTTAGGTAAACTTGCCAAAGATATGAAGTCAGCAGAGAAAGACATCGTTTATCTGGAGAAAAAAATAGACGAGTTGGGTAAAAACCAAAAGAAACAAGAAGAAAAGTACCAAACCCTTAAAAAAGAACTAGAAAAGTTTGAAAAAGATTTTAAACAAACGAGCGCCTCATTAGATAGAAAAAGATCCACCTTTATCTCTTTGCTTTCTGAACAGTTTTCTATCATTTTTGCGATGGAACAGTCTCATGAACCTACCCGTAAATCGATACTTTCAGAAGAAGTATACCGTGCGTATAAAACCCATAATTTCAAAGTCTTAAAGACACTGAAAACAGATATTTTAGCTTTAAAAAAGAGTAAGAAAAATAAACTGTATTTACGTAATAAAGCGAAAAAAGAGATAGATAAAATTATCAAAAGACGTGAAGCTTTTGCACAAAAGAAGATAGAAAAAGAGAAGTTACGTAAAAAGTTAGCAGTAGATGAAGAGAAGTATAATGCCAAACTACTTAAAATTGTAGATAAGCAAAACTCCTTACGGTCCACGTTGGCAAAGCTAAACATTTTACATAAACATGAAGTTGACGAAGCACGTAAAGCTGCTGCAGCTAGAAAAGAAGCAATGCGTCTTGAAAAAGAGAGACAAAAACGTATACGTAAGGAAAAAGCACTTGCTAGAGAAAAGGCACGTAAAGCCAAAGAAGCCTTACGTCTAGCAAAAACAGCAGAAGATAAAGCCAAAGCAAAACTAGCCTCCCAAGCAGCAGAAGCAGAGAAGAAAAAAGTCTATAAAGAGAGTGCCAAAGTGAGACAAGTGAATTCTTCTTACCATAAATCACAAACCTATGCCTATAAAGGGGGTAAAACCATTTCTCCTTTAAGCAGTGCAAGACTTATCAAGAAGTATGGTACATATGTAGACCCTATTTATAAGATAAAAATATTTAATGAGTCTATCACGTTAAAATCAAGTACTGCCAATGCCAAAGTTAAAAATGTACTCAATGGTAAAGTGGTTTTCGCAGGAAAGAGTAGTATGCTTGGTAAAGTGGTGGTTGTAGCACACAGTGGCAAGATGCATACTGTCTATGCAGGGCTTTCCAAAATCGCTCCGACTATACATGTAGGTAGCAAGATAAAAAGAGGATATGTGGTAGGAAAAGTCAGTGAAAAACTCATCTTCCAAGCAACAAAAAACTCGAAACATATTAACCCGTTGAAGCTTATTAAAATTTAGATTTTTAAAGCCACCACAAATGTTACCAAAGAAGACACATAGCTAAATATCTGTCTATTATCTAGTTTAAATTTTGATTTCATCCATATGTTTAGTTAGAATTATAACTAAACATAAACTTAAGGGATTAAAATTAGAAATA
>JALUYL010000061.1 GCA_027012955.1 Sulfurovum sp. | reverse complement strand
TTTGTTCTTGTAGTGTTGTTTTTTTTTGGTAGATAATTATAACATTTATGAGGGTTTAAGGGCTTTTTTGAAATTCAATTTAGCTTAAATTGTGGGTTGTCTTTGGGAATCTGCAAGTGGCTCTATAGTATTGTTTTTGAATTCAAAAGTTACAAATGTCCAACGATAGCTTTCTTTTGCTTCAAAAGAAACTTCCCAATTGTTAGTATTTGCTTTCCCCATACCTAAGGATGATAAGTAATATATATCTTGAATATTTTGGTGTTTGTTATCAGGATACCAATCTTGCTTTATTTCATTTAGCGCTTTGTTGCAGAATTCCCATAGTGTATTTAAATTATCTTTTTTTGAAAGTAAAAAATATCTTGATTCTTCAAATGGACCATTTAAATCACCAGGAATTGCAGAACAAGTAATATCTGCATTGTATTTAGGAAAATTCCAACTATTAAACATTTGCCAATACCCCTCATCCCAATTTTTATTGGGAGGTTCATATGAAATCATACCAAAATCTTTATCTATAATGATACCAGAATTTGGTCTATTCGCTAATTCTTCTAATGTGGGTCTATGTAATAATTTCTTAATAAATTTAAACATTACTTCTTAAAAACATTCCCCAACATCCCTTTAATAGCCCCTTGCAAATCAGCAGGGTAGATGACAAATTTAGAGTTTGAACTTTGGCTTATTTTTTCAAGTGAGTTTATGTAGCGGTCACCTAGTAAGAACATCGCAGGGAGTTCTTTGTCTTGGATGTTGTCGCTTATCATTTTGATGGCTTCGGCTGAGGCGTTGGCTAGCACTATCTGTGCTTTGGCTTCACGTTCTGCGGCTGCAAGTTTTCCGTCTGCTTCCAAGATGGCAGCATTTTTGTTACCCTCTGCGGTGGTTTCTATGGCGCGTCTTTCACGTTCTGCTGCGGCTTGGCGTTCCATGGAGTCTTGCATGGAAGCTGAAGGTGAGATGTCTTGTATCTCTACAGATTTGACGGTCACTCCCCAGTCAGCTACATCATCTACGATGGCATCTTTGAGTTTCGTTTTGATGCTTTCACGGTTTGATAGTGCTTGGTCAAGTGTCATTTCACCTAAGATAGAACGTAAAGTGGTCATTACAAGTTGTTGGATGGCAAGTCTAAAGTCTTCGATGCCATAGAGAGCGTCACGAGGATTGGTCACACGTATAAATGTCACGGCATTGGTCAAAATGACAGCATTGTCACGGGTGATTACCTCTTGCTGTGGGATGTCTAAGATGATGTCTCTCGTAGTAATCTTTTGACGTACTGCTTCGATGTAAGGTACTATGATATTAAGTCCAGGTCCTAATGTACGGGAAAATTTACCTAGTCTTTCTACTACCCACTCTTCACCTTGTGGTACAATGTTGATACCTTTATAAAGGGTAACGATAACCCCAATAGCCAATACAATGACAATATTTAATGCTTCCATTTCTCTTCCTTTAAAATATATTTTATAAGCGACTAGTCGCGTGAGCTTTCTGCTGAAGAAAACATAGTGTTAGCGTAGAGAAGATGTACTTTGTTCATTTCTCGTCCGTTAAAGCCTCAACTTCTATGAGTTGTCCGTTGATTTCTACTATTTTTACACGTGTATTTTTATCTAAGTCTACTTTAGAGGTAGCATGCCATGAGGTATTACCAAGGACAGGTGAATCAAAAGTGACCTTGCCTCTTGCATGAGGGTGTATCTCTTCTAGTACTGTACCCAATGTATCTAATCGGTAGTTCGACTGACCACTGTCAGTCACAGGTGGCTCTCTAAACCACTTAAACCATGCAGTGATGGCAAGTACGGAAAGTACCATCCAAATGCTTAATTCTACAGTAAAAGAAGTGCCTAAAAGTGTGTCTAAAACACCAACAGCAATGGCAGCAACCCCAAGACCAAGTATAAAGAATGTACCAGTACTCATTTCGAGTATGAGTAGCAGTATGCCAAAGACAATCCAATGCCACCATAAGACAGTTTCGTTTAAAAATGCAATCACACAGACTCCTTAAATTAATCTAAAACTATTATATCATAAAAGATTAATGAGGGGTAAAGTGAAACAAATAAGTATTATTTCGGTATAATCGCGCAAATTTATTAAATTACGTAAAAGGATAATACATGTCAAGTTTAAATGTATATTATGACAAAGATTGTGATATCAACATCATCAAATCTAAAACAGTAGCAATGATCGGTTTCGGAAGCCAAGGACACGCACACGCAGAAAATCTTAGAGATTCTGGTGTTGAAGTGGTTATCGGTCTTAGACCAGAGGGTTCTTCATGGAGCAAAGCTATTGCTAAAAACTTTGAAACACTTACAGTAGCAGAAGCATCTGCTAAAGCTGATGTGGTTATGATTCTTCTTCCAGATGAAAATCAAAAAGAGATTTACGAAGCAGAAATAGAGCCAAACCTTAAAGAGGGTGCTACTATCGCATTTGGTCACGGATTTAACATTCACTACAACAGAATTAACCCAAGAAAAGACATCAACGTTACAATGATTGCTCCAAAAGCACCAGGTCATACAGTACGTTCTGAGTTTGTAAGAGGTGGTGGTATTCCAGATCTTATAGCAGTTGGTCAAAACCCAAGTGGAACGACTAAAGAGCTAGCGCTTTCTTATGCATCAGCTATCGGTGGTGGTAGAACAGCTATCATCGAAACAACTTTCAAAGATGAAACTGAAACTGACTTATTTGGTGAGCAAGCAGTACTTTGTGGTGGAGCAGCGTCTCTAGTACAAGCTGGTTTTGAAACACTTACAGAAGCAGGTTACGCACCAGAGCTTGCATACTTCGAATGTCTTCATGAGCTTAAACTCATCGTTGACCTTATGTTCGAAGGTGGAATCGCTGACATGAGATACTCTATCTCTAACACTGCTGAGTACGGAGACTATGTTTCAGGAAAAAGAGTTATTAACGCTGAGTCAAAACAAGCGATGAGAGACATCTTAACTGAAATCCAAGATGGTAGATTTGCTAAAGATTTCATCTTAGAAGGTCAAGCAGGATACCCACGTATGAACGCTGAAAGAAACAACGATAAAGAAAAACTTATCACTAAAACGGGTAACTCTCTTAGAGAAATGATGCCATGGATTGGAAAATCAAAAATAGTAAACCAAGAAACTAACTAAGCTTTTTAGTTATTGCACAGCATCTTGGGAGGATGTGTTCGGTCAGCTACTATACGTAGCCTCCCTCGCACAAACCTCCAAATCTACTGCAAACTAACTAAAAATCTTTAGTTAGTTTATTTCTTCATTTATTTCCTTCGTATAATATATTTATCAACCAAATCGATAAAATAAGGTTGAGTTCAATAAAGACTCATAGTTTTCACAAAAGCTAACGATAAACAAGTTTATTTTTTACATTTTAATTTTTAATTCTTACTTCTATGGCTATAATATTTAAAATCTAAAACTAGTGAACTATATGGCTGTCCAACCTAAAAAAAAGAAAACAACTTCCAAACCTAAAGCAACGACCCCCAAAAAGCCTGTTGCTAAAAAAAAGCCTGTTGCTAAAAAAAAGCCTGTTACTAAAAAAGTGGCTACGAAAAAGCGTGCTCCTCGTAAACGTAAGAAGAAGAGTCATTTTAAGAAAAATGTATTCATAGTCCTTGGCGTATTTTTGATGATTACGTTTGTTTTTTTTGGGTATTACTTAGGGAAAAGCAGTGATGAAAAGGTCAGTCAGATAGACCGTGGTGAGGTGGAGAGTGCGTATACTACAAAGCAGTTACTCGATGACTTGTCGAACATCAAAGTGAAGAAAAAAGAAAAGCAGACAAAAGTCCACGCGAAACCAAAGGCTAAGGTGACTGCAAAAAAAGTGAAGCCAGGACCTCCTAAAAAAGTAGTGGTAGCTACAGTAAAAAAGCCTATACCCGTGGTAAAGAAAGACCCCATTAAAAAGGCAGTTTTAGTTCCGCATAAACAGATGCCACGCTTGGTGATAGTGATTGATGATGTGTCTAAAGTCAGTCAAATGGATGCGATACGTGCGACACACTTGAAGTTGACACCTTCTATCTTTCCGCCGTCTGAACTCTCTATGACTTCGCATCATCTAGCCAGAGGGTTGAAACATTTTATGATACATTTACCTATGGAGTCAGGCAGTAAGCAGTTTAACTCACAGTATAAAACGCTCATGACTAGGTTTACTACAGAACAGATAGCCCAACGTGCTGCAGAACTGCGTCAGCTTTTTCCTCAGGCACGCTACATCAACAACCATACAGGCTCAGTATTTACAGGTGATTATACGGCGATGTATAGACTTTATGATGCACTACGCAAAGAGGGGTTTGTCTTTGTGGACAGTCGCACGATAGGAAGTTCAAAAGTACGTGCTATAGCCCGTAAGTTTGGTGATACGTATGTGTCAAGAGATATCTTCATAGATAATCATCATAATGTACCCTACATTCATAAACAACTTTCCCTTGCTGTGGCGCTTGCCAAGAAAAAAGGGTATGCTATAGCCATAGGACATCCACATAAAGTCACGATGCAGGCTTTGGAAAGTGCGCAAGACATTTTAAAAGATGTCCAACTTATATATATAGATGAGCTTTACAAGGAGAGGTAGATGAAAGGGATAGTAACGGCATTGGTCATAGGTGTGGCATTTTTTGCACTTGGTTTTTTGGTTTTTTCTTTACAACATGCGACACTCATAGGGTTGGTTGCCTTCTTGGTGACATTGTGGACGAATGAAGCGTTGCCTTTAGGAGCCGTGTCTATCTTACCCATCTTACTCTTTCCTATTTTTGGCATACTCGACACCAATGCCGTCACAGCGAACTACTCCAAATCTATCATATTTCTCTTCTTAGGGGGATTTATGTTAGCCATCGCCATAGAAAAAATAGGCTTACATAAGTATTTCTCAGCCAAGCTTTTAAGCTTTTTTCCTAAGACACCTAGGGGCATCATTTATGCATTGGCAGTGACTTCTGCGCTACTTAGTTCTATACTCTCTAACACGACCATCACGCTTATGCTCATGCCTATAGCACTTTTTTTAAGTGAAAACAAAAAACTCAAAGTGCGCTTTTTACTTGCCACCGCGTATGGTGCAAGTATCGGAGGCATACTCACCCCTATTGGCACACCACCCAACCTTATCTTGATGGGATTTTTAGAAGACCATGCTTTGCCATCTTTAGCGTTTGGAGAGTGGATGCTTTATATGCTTCCTATCGTGACCATGATGCTACTTGTGATGCCTTGGTTATTGTCTTTAGGGGTAAATGAAGAGTCTATAGACGACATGACAGATGACATTCCAGAATTAACGGGTACGCAAAAACGCCTGTATATCATCATAGGGCTACTCGCCTTTGTTCTCATAGCCAATACCTTTTTCAAACAGTTCTTTGGTTTCTCTCTCAATGAAAAGTTGGTCTTACTAGGCTTCGGTTTACTTATGTTTGTACCTAAAGTCGGTTTTTTAGAGTGGGAAGACACCCGTGCCATGCCGTATGAAATCATCTTTTTGTTTGGTGCAGGATTTAGCATCGCCTCTGCATTTTCTAGTACAGGTTTGGCTTCTGAGATAGCCCAACGCATGCACTTCATTTCTGACTTACCATTGTTTTGGATGTTTGTTGTGGTGGCACTCTTTGTAACATTTTCTACAGAAGTCACAAGCAACACGGCACTGACGTCTATAGCCGTACCTATCTTTTATGAGTTTGCAAAAGAGATGCCACCGCATGAGGGGATGATGCTTCTTATGGTAGCCACAGTAGCCGCATCGTATGCGTTTATGCTCCCCATCGCTACCCCACCCAATGCTATAGTCATGTCATCCAAAGTCATTCACATTAAAGAGATGGCATGGGTAGGCTTGAAGCTGAATGTTATAGGGGTGACGCTACTTTCTTTTGTAGCGTACTTTGTATGGGGCTTGTTTTAAAAAAATGACAATTTGACATGTTTTTGCTACTTAGATGTAGACTTGGTTAAACTATGTGTATGTAAGTAAAAAGGATAGTCCATGAGTCAAACCATCGTTGAAACCATCAGTGAACTAGAGAAGATGAAAAAGTACCCCTCGTCACTTTACTATAAAGGGGATGTGTCATTTTTAAAGCGTCCTAAAGTCTCCATAGTAGGCACAAGACGACCTTCTAGCTATACCCGTCAATTTACCTACGCTTTAGCGCAGGCTTTAGCAAAGCGTGGAGTTTGTGTGGTGAGTGGTGCTGCTATGGGTGTTGATACCATCGCGCATGAAGGTGCAGGGGTTGAAAATACCATCGCAGTAGTAGCCAATGGTCTAGACATACGCTACCCAGTAGTTAACCAACATCTTATAGCCAATATTGAAGAGAAAGGACTAGTCCTTAGTCAGTTTAACGATGGATTTCGTGCGACAGGATGGAGTTTTGTGGTACGTAATGAAGTGGTGGTTGCCTTAGGTGACATACTTATAGTGACAGAAGCAGAACTCAACAGTGGAAGCATGCGCTCTGTGGAGTTTGCTAAAAAAATGGGAAAACAGATATTTGTCTTACCTCATAGACTAGGAGAAAGTTCTGGAACCACACAGCTTTTGTTAGACAATGAAGCCACGCTCATCCAAGACATAGAAACGTTTGTGGCACGTTTTGGAAAAGAGACAGATGAGAGCATAGTCAAAGACGATTTCTTTTACTTCTGCCAAAAAGCCCCTACGTTTGAAGAAACCTTAGATGCTTATGGTCAAAGGGTGTATGAAGCTGAATTAGAAGGTATCATCACGATACAAAATGGTATCGTGAGGTTAAGTTAGTGAAGGTTATTTTTTAGTAGCGTTGTCAAGGTTACTTTCTGCTATCTCGACTTTGGCTACTTCTTTTGCGATTTTGGCAGATATCTCTGCTTTGAGAACTTCTAGTTCTGTAAGGTAAGAAGATATCTTTGCCGTAGCTTCTGCTTTCATGTCTTTAAGTTTTTGTTTATTTTCTTTTGAAAGTTCTGGCATCATCGTTTTCATAGAAGATTTGGCTATGTCTATGTAGGACTGTGACTTAGCTACTTCTACTTCTGAGACAGACTTGGCTATCTGTACAGCGGAGATATTTTTAGCGATGCTCAACGTCTCTTCTTCATGAGGGATAGTCTTTGTCTTGGTTTTAGAAACTTCCACACGCTGTGTCGCTTCAACGATGTGTTGGCTTGCATGTGCCTTGGCTATCTCTACATCGGCGATAGCTTTGATGATAATAGCAAGAGAGGCTTCTTCAACTTTTTGCTTCTCTTCAGGTTTAGCCATATCTATGGCATCTACGGCTTTCGATATCTCTGCTATCGCTTTGGCTTTGGCTATCTCTACATCAGCTGTGTTACGTGCTATCTCGGCTAGAGCATGTGTTTCTACGATTTGGGTAGAGACAGAGCTTTTTGTAGTGTTGTTTTCAGTTTTAGCAAGGTCAACTTTTGAAACCATAGTATCTAAGGCATCGAGTGCATCTTTTCTTGCACTTTCTACACTTTCCACTGCTTGGTTTAGGTAGCTTGAAAATGAATCTTCTGTTGTTACATTAGACTCTGCAACTAGCAGTGAGCTACAAAGTAAGGTAGATAAAAATAATCGTTTCATAGTGAAATCCTCAGCTATTTTATTTGCTTGGTGTTGCAGGTTTTGCAGGTTTTTCTGGCTGTGTTGGTTTAGAAAGTTGGCCAATGAGTTCTTCTAAAGAAGACTCAGGAAGCATACCTGCTTGCACAAATTGTACATCACCTTTGGTATCCATCGCTACAAGGAATGGGATACTCCCTTTCCATTGCGCTCTTTGTTGGATGTAGTTTACAAGTTCAGGCGCTTTTTCTTCAGAAATGACAATGTAGTTCATACCTTTTTCTTTAGCAAATGCAGCTGTTTGTGCGTTGTTAAAGCCTTGTACTTCTATGGAAATTACGGCTAGATTGTCTTTATGCTTTTTTTGTAAGTCAATCAAGTGAGGGATAGACGCTAAACATGGAGGGCAGTTGTGTCCGAAAAATTCTAAAAAGACAACTTTTCCTTTAAGACCTTCTATGTCAAGCCCTTGTGCTGTACCTGTGACTTTGTAAGTTTTACCTGTGATGTCTGTCATAGACATCTGGGGAAGTGTCATTTCTTTAGCCTGTGCAAAGAATGTAAGTGAAAGTAGCATAAGTGTAGTGAGTAGTTTTCTCATGGTTTGAAACCTTTTTGTGTTAAATTTGATAGATTATACACTATGAAGATGTAAAAATCGTGTAATTGTTTTGAATTTTGTTAAAAGTAGTGTTTCAAAGAGCATCAAAGGGAAAAAAGGAGGAAAATGATAAATCGAAATAGTCCCATTAAATAAGGGGGAGGGGAAGAAAGAGACTATTTCGTTTGATGCTCTTGTAAAAAAAGTATAACACTATAAGGTTAACTGAATACTAATAAAATCTAAGGTTATAATAAATGGATTGGATTTAAAAGAGCATCATATTTTAAAGGAGGGGGAAAGGGAAAATGATGAAAATAATTTTATAAATTAAAAAAGGAGATAAAAATTATTTTATAACTGATGCTCTTGTAAGGTAATTGTATAAGTCTAAGGTTAACTGAATACTAATAGAGTGTATAATCAAGGTATGAATACTAAAGTAAGGATGATATTGTGTTGAAACGTTTTGTGATTATGGGAGGGTTGGTTTTGTCTGTATTGCATGCAGAGTTGCCTTTAGAAAAGAAGATAGGGCAGATGCTTATGGTAGGTTTTCATGGTACTTCTGCACCAGCACATAGTCAGATATGTAAGGACATCAAACAGTACAATGTAGGTGCGGTGATACTCTTTGACTATAACCCTGTAGATAAGTCTAAACCTAAAAACATCGCAACAAAAACACAGCTCAAGAAGCTCACGGCTCAACTACAGGCATGTACACATGACAGGAAACTGCTCATCGCTGTTGACCAAGAGGGTGGTAGGGTGCAGCGGCTTAAAAGTAAGTATGGTTTTTATGGTAAATTCCCTAAAGCCTCAGACGTAGTAAAGATGGATCAAAGTCAGATAAAATCAACCTACACCAAAATGAGTGCCGAACTCAAATCTGTAGGCATTAACTACGACTTAGCCCCTGTGGTTGACCTAGACATAAACATGAAAAACCATGTCATTCATGGGTTAGGGCGTTCTTTTGGAAAAGACCCTAAAACAGTAGCCAAATATGCCGAAACCTTTATAGATGCTATGCATAGTCATGGAGTACTCACCTCACTCAAACATTTCCCTGGACATGGTTCATCTGTGGGTGACACGCACAAAGGTTTTGTAGATGTGACGAACCTATGGAAAGAAGTAGAGTTAGAGCCCTACCATCTCCTCAAAGACAAGGCAGACACAGTCATGGTAGCACACGTCTTTAACAAACACTTAGATGACAAATACCCTGCAAGCCTCTCGTACAAAACTATCACTAAAAAATTACGTTGGGAACTAGATTATCATGGTGTAGTCATCACCGATGACTTACAAATGGGTGCTATAAGCAAAAAATACGGACTCAAAAACACCCTAAAACTAGCCATTAACGCAGGAGACGACATCTTACTCATAGGTAACCAACTTGACCCTAAAAAAGTACAAAGTACAAAACTTTTGGTAGATACTATTGCATCGCTTGTAAAGTCGGGTGAGGTAAAAGCAGAGACTATAGACAAAGCGTATGCGCGTATACGGACGTTGAAAGGGCAGC
>JALUYL010000060.1 GCA_027012955.1 Sulfurovum sp. | reverse complement strand
ACGACTAGACCAGAGACTTACTTTGGAGATACGGCTATCATGGTTCACCCTGATGATGCACGTTACGCTGACATCGTAGGTAAAGAAGTTTTACTTCCACTCACTGACAGAAAAATAAAAGTGATTACCGATGCACATGTAGATATGGATTTTGGTACAGGTGTGGTAAAAGTCACCCCTGCACACGACCAAAATGACTACGCTGTAGGACAGAGACATAACCTTGAGATGATAAAAGTATTTGATGAAAAAGGTATTTTAAATGCATACTGTGGAGAGTTTGAAGGACTAGAGCGTCTTGAAGCACGTCCTGTTATCGTTAAGGCACTTGAAAATGCTGGGCACATCGTGAAGATAGAAGACCACGTACACCAAGTGGGGCACTGTTACCGTTGTAAAAATATTGTAGAGCCATTTATCTCTACGCAGTGGTTTTTGAGTGAAAAGATTGCAGAAAACTCCATCAAAGAGACAAAAAAACACAACAACTTCCACCCTGCACACTGGATAAACTCCTACACTGCATGGATGGATGAGCTTAGACCGTGGTGTATTTCTCGTCAACTTTGGTGGGGACATAGAATTCCTGTCTTTACCTGTGATGACTGTGGTCACACATGGGCGGACAAAGCAGATGAGCCAGAGGCTTGTCCTAAGTGTGCTTCTAAAAATATGACACAAGACCCAGATGTACTAGATACATGGTTCTCTTCTGCTCTGTGGGCTATGTCTCCTCTAGGTTGGGGAAACAATGGCAAAATGTCTGAGACTTACAATGACACAGATATGAAAGACTTTTACCCTAACTCACTGCTCATTACTGGCTTTGACATCATGTTCTTTTGGGTAGCTCGTATGATGATGATGGGAGATCATTTCCAAGGTAAACTTCCATTTAAAGACATCTATATGCATGCTCTCGTACGTGATGAGCATGGGGCTAAGATGTCTAAGTCAAAAGGGAATGTCATAGACCCTCTTGACATGGTTGAAGAGCATTCAGCTGACATCATTAGATTTACGCTTGCTTACCTTGCGGTACAAGGGCGTGACATCAAGCTTGGAGCAAAAAACCTAGAACAGTTTAGAAACTTTACAAACAAGCTTTATAATGCAACCAATTACCTACAACTTAACCATGCAACTTTCAAAGACTTAAAAGACATCGAAGTCGTGACTCCTCTTGGACGCTATATGCAAAGTCGTTTGGCCGAGGCTGTTGAAAAAGTAAGAGTGAGTTTAGATACCTACAACTTCTCTGATGCTGCCAAGGCACTCTACAACTTCGTATGGAACGAGTTTTGTGACTGGGGGATTGAGTACTCTAAAGCTGATAGAGAGAGTATCGTAGAGCTAGGTGCTATCTTTAAAGAGACACTGAGAATGGTTTCTCCATTTATGCCGTTTATCTCTGACCACCTCTACCACAAACTCAGTGGTACAACGCTTGAGGAAGGTGAATCACTCATGGTGATGCACTTCCCTAAAGCCATCACTAGAGATGAAGAAGCAGAGAAGATGTTTGCCATCATCGAAGAGTCTATCACAGCACTTCGCCGTGCCAAAGTGGTTATAGATATGGGGAACTCCAAAATAGACAAAGCCTACATCAAAATAGATGATACGACAGCTATAGATACGGCGATGGCTAAGCCATTTATAGAGAAACTTGCTAAAGTCATTGAGATTGAATTTGTTGATGCTAAAGTCGCAGACAGCATTACGGATGTTTCAGATAACTTGGAAGTTTACTTACCAACAGGTGAGATAGACATGACGCCTATCATCACGAAGCTTACACGTCAAAAAGAGAAGCTTGAAAAAGAGATACAAAAGTTAAATGGGATGCTCAGCAACGAAAGATTTGTTGCCAATGCTCCTGAAGCGGTCATCGCAGAAAATAAGCAAGCCCTCGAAGATGCGAACAATAAAATAGCAAAAGTCACAGCAGAATTAGATAATTTTATATAGAGGGTGATGCACCCTCTATGCACTGATTTTTATCTACCCATAATACAAATACTTCTGAAACCCCACAAAGGTATCGCGTATGCTCTTAATGTCTCCCAAAACTTCTTTGGCTTCATGTATGCCTTTGTATTTGAGTTCGAGTAAGCCTTTGATGCGTGTATCGTCTAGTTCATTCACACCTTTAACTACATACTGTTCCAAAACGAAGTTTAGAAACACTTGTTGTTCTTTGTCGTAGTCCTTCAAACGTAGTTCTGCTTTAGTTGCACGCGTAAGCCTAGCTTGCAACTGTGTATCATAAGCGATGAAAAGCAACACATCATACAAGTCAGAGTTTTGGGCATGGGTAAGCTTTTTAAGCTCTTCTAATTGTGTTTCGCTATAGCCATGCTCACTTAGCTCTTCAAGTAGTCTTTTACGTGTACTTGGTAGTGACCAGATGCGTCTAAGCTCCTCTTCACTCTCAAAAAAGTTTGGTATGTCCTCAAAAAGTTTTTTGACGAACTCAGAAGCAGACATCGGCTTGCCATCAGGTGCATAAAATGAAGTCTGTACCATAGAGTCCAAGTCTCTAAACTTCCCATCTGAGAGCTTGATACGTATTATTTTACGTAGTGGTTTTTCACAAACACAAGGTGCATTGTGACACTCTTCACAGACCGTTGGTTCATCAGGTTCACAAACACAGCGTACTTCTCCACATTTTTTACATGGTTCTTTGGGTTGTGTGGGTTCAGGGTCTAGTGGTTCACCATCCCACTCTGGGTCGCTAAAGTGCAAATGGGCTTTGACAAAGTCATAGATGGTAAAGTAGTCCTTCCCATCAAAAAGCCTAGTTCCTCGCCCTACTATCTGCTTGAACTCTACCATAGACTTAACCGAACGTAGTAGCACGATGTGGCGTATCTCAGGAGCGTCTACACCCGTACTAAGTTTTTTAGAAGTGGTTAGCACTGTAGGGATGGTGCGTTCATTGTCTTGAAAAAACTTTAGTTGTGTCTCCCCACGTTTACCGTCGTTGGCTGTGACTCTTTGGCAGTAGTTAGGGTTTTTACTTGTGGCGTATTGGTTTATGAGGTCACGAATGGCTGCTGCGTGTATCTGTGTTTCACAAAAGACCAAGGTTTTTTCGTCTTGGCTCAAAATGTCCATAAAAACCTTGACCTTGTAACGCTCTATATCCATAATCTCTATGATTTTGTTCTGCTCTTCTTGTGTGTAGGTTCGTCCCTCTTCTACTTCACCCTCTAGCACTTCATCATCAGAGGTGTAGACGTACTCATCGCCCGTGGTGGCTATCTGCTTTACTTTAAACGGGGTCAAAAACCCATCGTTTATCCCCTCTTTTAGGCTGTACTCATAGACAGGCTTTCCAAAGTATTCATAAGTATCTACATTTTCATTTCGTTTTGGTGTGGCTGTGAGTCCTAGCTGGAAAGCTGGTTCAAAGTAGTCAAGTATGGCTCTCCATGAACTTTCGTCATTGGCTCCCCCTCGGTGACACTCATCTATGATGATAAAGTCAAAAAAGTCTCTAGGGTACTCACCAAAGTAAGGGGTGTCATTAGCCCCAGACATAAAGGTTTGAAAAATGGTGAAAAATATACTTCCATTGGTAGGTACTTTGCCCTTTTTGCGTATCTCGCTTGGGTCTATGCGTACCAAGGCATCATCTTCAAATGCTCCAAAAGCGTTAAACGCTTGGTCGGCAAGTATGTTTCTGTCTGCTAAAAAGAGTATGCGTGGGCTTCGGCTAAAGTCTTCTCGTGTGTTCCACTTGGCATGAAAAAGTTTCCATGCTATCTGAAAGGCTATGGCTGTTTTACCTGTACCCGTTGCTAAAGTGAGGAGTATTCTCTTTTGTCCATCGGCTATGGCTTCGAGTGTTTTAGTGATGGCATTTTCTTGGTAGTATCTAGGACTCCACGCTCCACCTTTGTCTTCAAAAGGCACGGCAAAGAGTTTGTCTAGTGTGGTCTGCCTTTTATCTTTAGTAGCGGGGTAGGTCATCTCCCACAGTGCATCGGGGCTTGGGTAGGCACTCACATCTCCCTCTACGCCCTCTTGCATGTCTATAGCATAGATGCGCTCTCCGTTGGTAGAGTAAGTGTAACGAATGTTTAGACGTTCTGCGTAGTCTTTGGCTTGTCCTACACCTTCGTTGTAAGGCAAGGCTCTTTTTTTGGCTTCTATGACGGCTAAGTTTCTGTTTTTGTACACCAACACATAGTCAGCACTAAGCGTCGAGCCTCTTTTACCACCAGCACCCAAAAGCCGACCTTTGGTAATGGGAAACTCACGGCGCACACGGCTACCCTCTACTTTGCCCCATCCTGCTTGGGCTAAGGCTGGGTCTATGAGTTCTGCTCTGGTTTCTGATTCGTTCATTTGTTGTCGGTGTATATATTTAAGATATCTATATTCATATTTTGAAAGTCATTGACATTTCTAGTCACTAGTGTCAGATTATGCTCTTTTGCAGTCGAGCCTATAAGGTTATCTGCCATTTTAACCTTTTTATTTCTATAGGTTTTTATGGCTCTATTTATGATTTTTCTATCAACATCATAAATCGTAAAAAGTTCCAAAAAATCTCTTACTTTTTTATCTTCATCTTCCTCATACGAAAAAACCAATACTTCCAAATAAGTAATACTTGAAATGGCGGAGCTTTGCAGATGATTTTCTATAAACTCCATAGCTGTTTTGTTATCATTTAGATAATAGATAATAATATTGGTATCCAAAAGATATTTTATCATGCTTCCCTACGCTCTTTCCCACTCATCTCTCAATGTTCTTTGGTACTCCATAGGGTCAGGTATTCTCTTTTTCAAGATACCCTTTGCTTCAGATAATTTTTTTTCTATATCTGTTTTTTCTATTGTATTTTTGGGTTTAAATACTTTGACTTCTTGCACGATGTCTTTCTTGAGACTACCAAGAAGCGTCATGACAACATCGAGTGAACTATCATGGACTTTAAGCTGTATGGTTTGCATCGTTGCTCCTTTGTGTTTGTTTTAAATTATATCATAATTTATAAAAGGTCAAAAACCGTAGGGTGTTGTGCCCCCACAACACCACAAGTTGGATAGATGATTCCACCTTTATTACATATCGTATCATCGGTGTTGTAAGGGTACAACACCCTACAACTCCCCTCTAAATGCTTTTTCTAAAATAGATTTTTTTAGCTCTTCTAGGTTGTTTAGTTTTTGTTGGTAGCTATTTGTTGCTTTGTTTGTAATTTCAGAAAAACTATTTAAAACTTTAATAATTTCATTCTGTTTAACTAGAGACTCAGGAAAAGGAATAACTACTTCTCTTATTTCTTTTAAATGTAAATTAGGTACACCTGTTCCTTTTAGTCGTTGATTAAATTGTTTTTTTGCAATTGGAGAATTAATAAAATGAAGCATATAATGAGGTAGTACACTATCCAATACTCGAATATGTGCAAGACTTACATAAATATCAAAAATTACATCTCTATCTACCATTGCAGCTACACCTGTAGTTCCATTTTTCGCTAATAAAATATCTCCTACCTTGGGAGCAACTCGTTTATGCATAGCTATATGCTGTTCTTCATCTATATATTTGATATTATCCCAATCAATTTTACCACTTGTAACATTTCGTGAAGAAAGAAAAATAACACCATCATCAAAATATTTAGGTGTTTGATGTGTACCATCTGTAATTTTTTCACACACTTCTTTTAAAGTCTTCTCAACCCAACCCTCCCCACGCTGAGAAAAAACCTCATTAAGCTTAGACTGAAACAGCTCCTTAGCATTGGCTAAGTTTTTTTCTAGGTTTGCTTTGGCTTGGTCTATTTGGGCAAAGGCACTGTCTAGGGTTTTTACTATTTGGGTTTGTTCGGATAATGGTGGAAGTTTTATAGGAAATTTTCTTACAGTTCCAACATTTAAATTTCCAACACCTGAACTTGTAATACTATTTTTTGCTAAAGTTTTTATTTCATGCGAATTTAAATAATATTTTAAAAAATAACTATTTAATAAATCTTGCTTTGGTTTGATGAGAGTTAAACTGACAAAAACACTAAATTCAATATTTTTTTCTACAACAGCAGCTTCTCCATAACTACCAACTCTTGTATAAAGTATATCTCCTTGTAAGGGTTTATTTTTTTTAGTTAGTTCTTGATGATTTTCTTTTGTAATACAATTATAATTTTTATAGATAATCTGACCATTTTTAACATTTTTAGCAGATAAAAAAGGAACTCCTTCATCAACATATTTTGGTCTAGCAGCAACTCCACATGTTATAAGCTCACATGCGTCTTTTAAAGTCTTTACCTCCCACCCCTCTCTCATATCAACCCTCGAACAACATCCAAAATCTCTTTAGTCTCTTTGTCCAACACTTCCATCTCGTCTAGTATCTCCAACGGACTACGCAAAGGAGCCTCTTCAGGAACATTTGGATTTTTCACCGACAAATCATAACTGCTTTCGTCTATGTCGGCGATGTTAAGCATCCATGACTGTTCAGACTCTGGCATGGTCTTTTGAAGTTTCACAAACTCTGCTAAATCTTTGTCATTGAGTGGGTTAGTCTTACCCATGTTTCGCCCAGCGTCTAGTTGGTAAAACCATGTCTTTTTGGTAGGCTCTCCCTTTTGGAAAAACAGCACCACCGTCTTGACCCCAGCCCCAAGGAATGTACCCGATGGCATGTCCAGCACCGTGTGTAAGTTACAAGACTCTAACAAATGCTTACGCAAAGCTACCGAAGCGTTGTCGGTGTTGCTCAAAAAAGTGTTTTTGATGACGATGGCTGCACGACCACCAGCTTTAAGCGACTTGATGAAGTGTTGGAGGAACAAAAACGCTGTCTCACCTGTCTTGATGTCGAAATTTTGTTGTACCTCTTTACGCTCTTTCCCACCAAAAGGAGGGTTGGCTAAGATGACATGAAAACGGTCTTTTTCTTGTATGCTACTTAGGCTCTCGGCTAGGGTGTTGGTGTGGGTGATGTTGGGTGTCTCTATGCCGTGGAGTATCATGTTCATGATACCTATGACATAGGCTAGGTTCTTCTTCTCTTTTCCATAAAAGGTGTTTTTTTGTAGGGTTTGGAGGTTGTCTACGTTTTTCTCCATCTTCTCTAGCATATAGTCATACGACTCACACAAAAACCCTGCAGAGCCTACTGCTCCATCGTAGACCTTTTCGCCTATAACAGGGTTGGTCACTTCTATCATGGCTCGTATGAGTGGGCGTGGCGTGTAGTACTGCCCACCATTTCGCCCTGCGTTACCCATGTTTTTGATCTTGCTTTCATAAAGATGGCTTAACTCATGCTTGTCTTTGTGCGAACGAAACGGCAGAGCATCGGCAAGGTTTAGAATCTCACGTAGACCATACCCACTTTGTATCTTGTTTTTAAGTTCGCTAAAAATCTCACCTATTTTGTACTCTATGCTCTGTGGCGTGTCAGCCTTTTGTTTAAACGAAGCAAGGTAAGGGAAAAGCTCGGTATCTACAAAGGTTACTAAGTCAGCACCCGTAAGAGCTGTATGATGGTCTAACTTACCATCACTCCCCTTTGGCATCGCCCAAGCTCCCCAACGAAACTTTTCATCTAGTATGTAGCTGTAAGTGTTACCCTCTAACTCTGCTGAGTCTGCTTTGTCTAGCTCTAGCTCATCGAGGTAACGTAAAAACATTACCCACGAGGTCTGCCCTATGTAGTCCAGCTCAGAGTCTGCACCTGAGTCTTTGAAGAGTATGTCGTCTATGTTTTTGAAGGTTTGTTCGAACATGAGGTTCCTAAAATGTTTAATTATTATATTTTAGCGTAATTAACGTTTGCGTTAAGTCCTTGATTTAATGAAATTTTTGTATAATCCATCAATAATCCAGTGGAGACCCTATGATACAAGAAGCCTACAAAGCACTACTCGCAAAAGAATACACAAAAGCATTAGAACTCTATACCGCACTAGAAGCCAAAAAAGAGCCAACATCATACTACTACTTAGGTTTTCTCTACTTTAGAGGGTATGGTGTTGCGCAGAACACTAAAAAAGCGTTTGACTACTATATAGAAGCAGCAACAAGAGAAGTTCCTCTCGCACAGTTTGAAGCGGCACTCATGCTTGAAAATGGTGAGGGGTGTGAGAAGAACGAATCTGAAGCAGCCTTTTGGTACGAAGAAGCAGCCAAACGTGGGAATATAGATGCCTTTAACAACCTTGGTGCTATATACAAAGAAGGACGTGGTGTTTTACAAGACTACAAAAAAGCTTTCATCCTCTTTAGCAAAGCAGCCGATGCGAACAATGCCAAAGCACAGTTTAACCTTGGTGCATTGTACGACATGGGGCTAGGCTGTGAAGAGGACAAAGAGAAAGCCATAGAGTACTGTAGAAAAGCTGCTTATCAAGGTCATGAGATGGCAAAGGGTATCATCAAAAGAATGCAATCAGATGGACAGATTGTTTTTTAAACGACTAGTCAAACTTCCATTAACTTAAAAACTTTTCTTGAAACACTTCGGCATGAAGTGGTTTTGAGAAATGATATCCTTGATACTTCAACCCTTCATCAAGTCCTAAAAGTAAATCTTTTTGCTTCTTATCTTCTATCCCCTCTATAACGATATTGTAGTTAAACTGTCTTCCAATGTCTAAGATGGTAGAAACAAGCAGAAGTTCTTCAGGATTTGACTCTATATCTTTTACAAATTCTCTATCTATTTTAAGGGTATGAAACGAGAGTTTTTTTAAGTAAGAGAGTGATGAATACCCTGTGCCAAAGTCATCTATGGCACAACGTACACCCTCCGAACGTAATTCGTTAATGACATCTTGTGTACTGTCAAAACTTTCTATGAGTGAACGTTCTGTAATTTCTACTAAAATATCTTTGGTTTCTAAACCATAGGCTTGTAACTTTTTCAAAAACTCTTTAGCAAAATTTTTCTCGACAAATTGCTGTGCATTGACGTTAATGGAGACATAATCCAACTTCCAAATCCCAAGTTTTTTCCATGAAACTATATGTTGACACACTTCATCTAACACCCACCATGTAATGTTAGAAAGTAATCCTGCTTTTATCGCCAAAGGGATAAAAGCATCTGGAGTAAGCAAGCCTTTTGTAGGATGATACCAACGGATGAGTGCTTCTGAAGCATATAAGGCATTGTCTTTGATACCTATAATGGGTTGAAAAAACATTTCAAACTGCTTCTTTTCTACTGCATAAGCCAAATCATGTTGTAAGCCAAAAAGCTCTTTTTGTCTTTCATCAAGTACTTTATCGTAGTATGATATATTGCCCGTAGATTTTTTTGCATGGTACATACTAATGTCTGCATGACGGATAATCTCTTCAATATTATTTTGTTTTGGTTCCACAATAACTATCCCCATACTTACACTCATATGCAGATGTAGTTCGCCTATCACAAATGGTTCATCAAAAAGAGTTAATATAAAACTCGCATGCTTGTGTGCTTCTTCTTTAGCAAATGTTTCTTCATCTGAGACATATGGCATAATGACGATGAACTCATCTCCACCTAACCTACTTAGTGTCACGTTTTCACCCATAGTATCTTGAAGTCTTTTAGACACATTTAGAAGTACTGCATCTCCTACACTATGTCCCAGTGAATCGTTGATACCTTTAAATTGATTGAGATCTAAAAAAAACAAAAGTGAGTAACGTGTTTGATGATTTTCATGCGCGATGAAGTCTTCCATACGATTATGTAAACCTCTTCTGTTAAGCAACCCTGTTAAGAGATCATGTGCAGATACATATTCTAACTCTTTTTGTATCTCATGCTCATGGCTCTTGTCTTCTATGAGGACTATATTTCCTCTGCTATTATCCCCAATAACGAAATAGAAAAATAACCAAACAAGAGGAAGTAGCGTATAATACAGTAAAAGAAGAACGAAAGAGTCACTTTTTGTTATCACCCATCAGGTGACACTTTCGTCCAAGGATAAAA
>JALUYL010000059.1 GCA_027012955.1 Sulfurovum sp. | reverse complement strand
AGCCAAAAGCTGGTACAAAGAAATGGGAAAATCTTTCATGAAAAGTAAGGTAGGTAAAACACTAGGAGTCGTAGGCGGACTTTATACTTTGACTGGCTCCCTTGGTGCAGATGAGCCACAAGAGGGTAATTATCCTTCAGGAGACATGGGCTCACAACCTTCACAACCCAATACTCCTCCTGTTATGTCTACTATGGACACAGCGATGATTATGGGTACAGCTACAGTGAGTAATGGTATAACAGCCGCCTTTGGAGTACAAGAGCTTAAAGCAGGTCAACAAGTTGCAACCAAAGCGGTTGAAAAAACTGGAGGAAAACTTTTAGGAAAAATGGCAGGGAAGCTGATACCTGGAGTAGGATTGGCACTTGGTGCAAAATTTGCTTCAGATGAGTTTGATAAAGGCAATTATGGACGCGCTGCCATGGAGATGCTTAGTGGGGTTACTTCATTGGTTCCAGGCATCGGTACTTTGGCAAGTGCAGCGATAGATATGGGATTGGCTACGGAGTCAGTAATGAATCCAGAACAAGAAAAACAAAAACTACAAACCGTTTCTGGCGCAAAACCAAAGACAGTGGCGGCCGCATTGGGGAAAAGTATTCAAATTAAACATTGTAAATAAACCGTAGGGGCAATCCCTTGTGGTTGCCCGTGGTCGCTAGACCCTCATCAAAGCAGCGCAACACATCCAATGATACATTCATGCAGATAGGCGGGTACCCACAAGAGGTACCCCTACGGGTTTTCCAATTTTACATGCTATAATAAACCTATGAAAAAAATACTATATTCTTCCCTTTTTGTTATTTTGTTTTTGGTGCTTCTTTCGGGGGCTGGGATTTTCTTTGCTTATAGTAGTACTGGTAATGGTGTGTTGCAAAGCTACATCGAAGATAGACTACAAGAAGAGACGGGTTTGCCTGTGAAGGTGGACAAGTTTACTTTGGACAGCAAGCAAGCAAAACTGCATTTGTCTGTAAACAAAGAACTCGTTGTGGAAGTGGTGAGTAACTATGACGTTTGGGCGCAGTCTTTTGAGGGTATCTACCGTGTGCAGGCAAAACAGTTTAGGTATGAAAAAATGTTGCTACGTCAGGCAAATGTCAAAGGGCACTTTAAAGGACTGGCAGAAAACTTCTATGTCGATGGTACAGGGACAGCGCTGGATGCAAAACTAGACTACAAACTCATGGTACTAGAGCAAATGCCACGCAAGATAAAAGCCACGATGCAAGGTGTGAAACTCTCTGAAATTTTACTACTAGCAGGGCAAGATGCTGTCGCAGAGGGGAAAGTCGATGTAAACATTGACATGCCAGACATCGGTGAAGCAGGGGCGAAAGGGCAAGGGATGATTCGCTTGTCTAAAGGGCTTTTTAACCGTGCGTTTATTACAAAAAAGTATGGCTATACTTTACCTAACGGTAGCCATGTCAATGCCCAACTCAATGTCAAGCTAAACGGAGACAGCGTAGTCTTTGATACCGAGGCAAAAAGTAATCTGTTTACACTCAAAACCACGGAGGGTAGTGTAGACTTAAGATCGAAAAAAGTACAAACACGCTACGCTGTAGATGTGAAAGACCTGCGTATATTGACTAGAAATCAACTGGCAGGGCCTTTGATGGTGACAGGTGAGATGCGCGCAGAAGAGGAGAAGGTCTCTTTAAAAGGGGAAAGCCATTCTCTAGGGGGTACGCTTCGCTTTGATGTAAATGAGCAGATAGACCTCTCTTTTGAAAATGTTGCCATAAGCAAAATGTTGCGACTTCTCAAACAACCTGCGTACGCATCGGGGGCACTGGATGTCACTGCCAAGATAGAAAAAGACATGGATGCAGGAACGTATGTCGTGAAAGCTAAAAACGGCAAACTCAATGCTTCTGTGTTAGCCAAAGAAGTAGGGTACACCTTACCTAAGAACAGTACCTTTACACTTAGCTCAGAGGGTAAAATAAAAGCACAACAACTAACAGCCAAAACGAAGGTAGACTCTTCATTAGGAGAAGTAACACTTTCAAAGATGACGTATGGGTTTACGAACAAAAAACTTTTTTCAAACTATGAAGTGAACCTCAAAGATGTCAAACAGTTTATGCCTAGTAAAAAAGTAAAAACAACGAAAAAAGCGCCTTTTCATGCCAAGGGTACAGTGAAGTTTGATAAGACGTTTAGTGTAGATGGTACCTCTACGGGATTGGCAAAGAAACTTACGTTTCACTATGACAGTAGCAAAGCAAAGCTAGATGCACAGACGCTTTCTTTAGAAAAACTCTTAGCCTTGACAGGTTTACCTTTGTATGTGCATGGCAATGTAGATGCGAAGGTAGATATGCCTAATGTCAAGCGTTTAGACGGTCATTTTACGCTTAACGCAAAGCAGCTTAGTACTAACCCTACACAGATGAAAAAACTGCTAGATAAGCCTCTGAAGCTAAAGTTTAGTGTAACAAGTCAAGGTAAGCTCCAAAATGCAGTCATGTATGCAGACACAACAGTAAAAAGCACTATGGCAAATCTCACACTTAAAAACACAGTGTTTGATACCAAAACCCAAGTGCTTAAGAGTAACTATACGGTAGATATCGCTGATATGCAAAAGCTCTACCCGCTTACCGATAAAAAAATGTATGGCAAAATGCATTTGGCAGGGACTTTGACACAAGACAAGACGTTAAGGGTATCTGGGGGTACGAAATCACTAGGTGGGAACATCGGCTACACCCTTGTGGGTGACAACTTCAAGAGTAAGATAAGCACTGTGCCTGTTACAAGGGTGATGCGTATGCTTGGCATCGCAGAGACAGTGTTAGGAAATGCTTCAGGTGTGGTGACCTATAACCTCGCCACCTCAAAAGGGGTAGCAGATATAGCCATCACTTCTTTTCAGATAAAACCAAGCAAGACCACACAAACGGTTAAAATGTTTATAGGGAAAGACCCTGCAAGGATTATATTTAAGTCTACAAAACTCCATGCAAACATGAGCAAAACTGTGACAACCTTTACTTTACGTGCTAAAGGTACAAGCGCTTCGTTTGACATCACGCAGGGACGTTTACAGAACAAATCAAAAGCGCTTAGTGCCAAGTTTAGTTTTGTGTATGAAAAGTATGTGATTAATGGAAGCATTCATGGTACAAGTGACAACCCTAAAGTTGAGGTAGACCCTGCATCTCTGGTTAACCATAAAATAAAAAAAGAGATAAACAAAGGGCTTAACAAAGTATTGAAGGGAAAAATGGGAGACCTTTTTAAAGGCTTTAAGTTTTAGGCAAAGAGGGTGACAAGTTTTGAGATAACCTCTTCGTCACTAAAGATTTTAACCGAGCGTATACCGTAGCGAGTAAAGTGCTCTTCGCGTTTGTCTTCATGGGCTTTAAAGGCTTCTAGGTAGTGGGTTATATTTCTCTTTCCAAAGTAGGTTTCTAAGGTTTTGTTGCTGTACGGACTAGTGAGCGTGACTTCTCCTAGACGTTTAGGCTGTTCTTCTTCTCTTTCTCTGAGTATCACGGCGACTACTTCATGTTTTTGTGCCAGCAGTGAAAGGTCAACTTCTTCTAAAAAATCCCCTAAGACAAACACAAGTGAAGGTTTATGTAAACGCTTAAAAAGATTTTGTATGGCATGTTTTGTGTCTAGTTGTGTATGCAGACAGGCAGTTTCAAAAAGCTGCTGTGAAAACTGTTCTATATGGTATATCTGTTTGGTCGGAGGGGTGTCTATGGTGCGCGCTTGCGTGTAGGCGATACCTGTAAAAAGGTCAGCATTTTGTTGCGCAGCATACCCTAAGATGGTAGCGACTTCGGCAAGCTTTTTTTGTTTGTCATTGCCTGCACCAAAATAGAGGCTTCCATCCATAAAAGCAGCCACGACAACAGAGAGTTCACGGTTGGCATGTAACTCTTTAATATACGGCTTTCCAAGCTTCGCAGTAATCGTCCAGTTTATCTTTCTGATGTCATCTCCCATTTGGTACTCACGAAGTTCAGAAAAGTCATACCCCTCTCCATGTAGTTTAGAGAGGTTGTGCCCACTTAAAAGGGTATAGACTTGGTGTCTGGCTTTGAGTTGCAGGGCTTTAAGGGCAGTATGCATTACGGGATAGGAAGTGTCTCAACAATTTTGGAGATGATAGCATCTGAGCTCATCCCTTTTGCACGTGCTTCATAACTTAAAACGATACGGTGGCGTAAAACATTGTGGATGACATAGCCTATATCTGCAGGGGTTACAAAAGTATTTCCTCGTAAAAAGGCTTTGGCTTTGGCGGCTTTGTAGAGGTCTATAGATGCTCTAGGACTGGCACCAAACATCAGACAGTTAGACACTTCTTCCAAGCCAAAGTTTTTAGGGTCTCTTGTGGCGGCAATGAGTTGCACGATGTAGCGCTCTAACTCTGGGTCAATGTGTACATTTTGAAGCTCTTTTTGTAACGCGAACAAATCTTCTTTATGCAGTACGGCTTGGATAGGCTCAAAACTTTTGTTTGCTACCTTTCGCATAATTTCAAGTTCTTCCTCTTCATTGTTGTGTAAGACTACTAACTTCATCATAAATCTATCGAGTTGGGCTTCTGGTAAGGCATACACTCCCTCTTGCTCTATAGGGTTTTGTGTTGCCATCACCAAAAACGGACGCTCAAGTTTAAAGGTTTCATCGGCAATAGTCACTTGTCTCTCCTGCATCACTTCAAGCAGGGCAGACTGTACTTTCGCGGGTGCTCTGTTGATTTCATCTGCTAAAAGAAGGTGAGTAAAAAGTGGACCTTTTTTGATGCTAAAGCTATGGTCTTGCGGATTGTATATTTGTGCCCCGATAATGTCAGAGGGAAGAAGGTCTGGCGTAAACTGTATACGTTTGGAGTCTAGCCCCAGTGCAGCAGACAGAGCGTTGATAGTGGTGGTTTTTGCTAGACCTGGTACCCCTTCGACCAGAATGTGCCCGTCACAGAGTAGTCCGATGAGCAGACCTTCTATCATCATATCCTGTCCGACAACAGCCTTTGACAACTCTTTTTTTAATGCTACAATTTTTTCATTCATTTTATCTTCTCCAATGCTTCTTTTTTAAGTGTTTTGAGTGGGGTTTTTATACTCCCATAGAGTGAGGCTTCAAGTTTTTCTATTACCTCTGTAAAGCGTTTACCTTCTTCATGTGACATGAGTACCTGTAGCAACATTTTTTCTGTGTTAGCCTCTTTTATCTTCTCTATGAGTGGATGTGCATACTTTTGTACTTTTTTTCGTTTCCAACGTAAGGCATAGGCAGTGAAGTAGCCTACAAAAAAGACAAAAAGATACTTGAGTAAAGTAGTCAACCAAGACCAGTCTGTATGACGTGGGGCAGGAGAGTCATGTTTGTCTACGAGGGTTGTTTTGTCAACACTTTGCACTTCAAAATGTTGTGTGGGTATGTGAAGCAAGTAGGGCTCGTGCGTCTTTGGGCTAAATGCCTTCAATGTGATGTCTGGAAGCGTATAGCTCTTTTGAGCAGAGAGTGCATAGAGGTAGGTCGCCGTATGTATCAATCCTTGTGGCGTGGAGATAGTTTTGACAAGTGGTTTTTCTGTAAATATTTTATAGTCTGAAGATTTGGGGATAAACGCTTCGATGAGAGGAGGATAGCCTTTACCTTTCAGCGTCACTTTCCATGAAACTGGGCTAAATGCTTTGGGCGTGTGGGTGTCAATGGTATAGTCAAGTGTAAAGTCTCCTACAAGTTGAGCCTCTTTAGGAAGGGGCTTGACATGGAGGTGTACAGGAGGCAGACTAATGAGAGAATCACTGGTCTCAAGTTTTTTAAAATCATCCCTGTCTCCTGAAGAAAAATAACGCACTTTGTCAATATCTGTCACACGTTTTACCAAGGTAAAGGTCACATTGATATCGCCTGTACGAAGTGGAAAAATCTCATAGAGGTTGTGATGAGTAAGATGGTGAAAGGTATCATTATGTTTGGCTTGAAGTTGGACGATTTTATAGTCTTTACTTGGATTGACTTGAAAACGAAACAGTAAAATGGTATCAGGGTTGGTTTGATTTAAGTCGATACTTATAAGTACTGGCTCTTTAAGATAGACATCGTGTTTGTTCGCTGCGATAGTGTAGCTAAAGTCCTCTGCATGTAGAAAGAGAAGCAGGGCTCCCATCAAAAGTATACTATATCTACCAAGGGTGGTTTTCATGTATGTATCCTTTGTTGATGAGTTCGTAGGCTTTTGAACCTAAGGGTTGAGGTTTGACATGTACATCCATCAGTAGCTTATTCTTTTTCTGTTTTTTTTGCATACTTTTTTCTCCGCCCCCACCAGAACCTGAACTGGGTGCATCTTCCTCTTTGTTTTTCTTTTTTTTGTCCTCTTGCATTTCGCTTTTACTCGAAACCCCACCTTGTGATTTGGGATGGGCAATCCCTAATTTCCCCTCTTCACTGTCATGCAAAAGCGCAATGCGTGCCAGGTTATGTGCAGCATCTTCGTTATCACCTAACTGTAATGCCTTAGTATAGTAAATTTTGGCTTTATCATATGCTTTTTGCATGGCATAGGCATTGCCAATATTGTAGTAAAGTTGCTGTTTGACAGAAGGGGAGGTACTACGTATGGATTTGTATAATGTTATCGCTTTTTTGTACGCGCCTAGTTTGTATGCCGTGTTTGCCAATGTGATTTGGCTTTGTAGGGATGGAATTTCTATACGTTGTAGTGCTTCTTTACTCTGTACAAACTGTTGTTTGTCATAGTTTTCGTAGGCTTTGTGCAGGTAGTAGTCATCTAAAAAAGAGGCATGTAGCTGTACGCCTAAAAGGGCAAAGAATATAAAAAGATATTTCACTCCACGGGTATGAAGAAGTAGGAATAAAAGCAGTGCCAAAGCCAAGGGGACTTGATACAGTTCTTTGTAGTGACGTTGCATCTTTTTGACGTTTTGTGTTTGCGTGGTGTGTTGAATCAGCGCGTCATTCAGTGCATCTGCTGTAGCTTCAGGGGTAGAGCTTGCTGTCATATAGCTACCTTCTAGGGCATCGCTTAAAGACTTTAAAAGAGGATTAAGACGAGAGATAACAAGGTGTCCTTCTTTGTCTTTGACTAACGTCCCATCTTTTTTTGCGATGGTGGTACCCTTTTTACTCCCTAATGCCAGTGTAATGAGTGAAAGTTTAGTCTCTTGTAGAAGATTTTGTAGTTTTGCCAGAGAGTTTTCTTCGCCTCCATCGGTGATAAGTATGAGATTTTTTTCTCCCATATGCATCTCTTTGAGACGCGTAAAGAGTGCCTTTAAAGAAGTTCCTTTTGTGAGGATATTTTTGGGATTAAGACTTTGCAACGCGATGTTGATAAGCGTATGATCGGTGGTAGGCGGAGAGAGCAACAGAGGGTTGGTTGTAAAGGCAATGAGCATAATATTATCCGCAGGATTTTTTGCCAACAGTGCCTTAATGGTCTCTTTGGCAAAGTCATAACGATTTGGTGCTAGGTCAGTGGCACGCATAGAAAAAGAGACATCTAAAGCAATGACAATGTCTTGGGCTTTTATGTTGGCTTCCTGTAGGGCATCTTCTTGCACAGGTCTGGCAAGAGTAAGTACAAGAAGCATGAGAATCATGAGGTGCACTAAGGTAGCCACCTTTTGTTTACTACGGTACAGCAGAATGCCTAAAGGGAGTAAAAGCCATAAAAAAGTAGGGTAGAGAAGTGTCATGACTCACTCCTTTGTGACAGTAGCACCCACAGGAGCAATAGCACAAAAACAATGCCCAAAGGAAAGAGAATAAGCAGACGCTGATTTAAGTAGTTTTCACTGCGTATGGCAGAGGGTTCAAGTGTATTGATCTCTTTATAGATGTCTGCCAGTGTCTCAGCAGATGTTGCCGCATAAGATTTTGCTCCTGTCTCTTTGGCAATGGTAGAGAGTAACGCACCATCATAGTCAGAGCTGGTGCCTATACCTATGGTGTATATCTTGACACCCAAGGCTTTGGCTTTTTCTGTAGCCATTCTAGGTGAGGTTTTTCCTGCATTGTGATAGCCGTCTGTGAGTAGGATGATGGCTTTGTTTTTTGCTTCCCCGTAAGAGAGCGTACGCAGCGCTTGCATGAGGGCATCTCCTATGGCGGTACTCTCTCCTGCTATGCCAACATTGGTCATTTTGAGTAGGTAATTTAACGAAGCGAGGTCGTAGGTCAAAGGAGAAGCTGTGTAGGCAAAAGTACCAAAAATGACAACACCCATGTTGTCATCAAAACGTTTTTTGATGAAGTCTGATGCCAAAGCGATATTGGTCTCATATTTGGTTCGCATACGATTAGCTTCGTCAAAACCACTTTGTGCCATAGAGCCTGAAGCATCAAGAACCAACACAAGGTCACGTCCCTTTTTGTGGTGGTTGTTTCTCGCATCGTAGACAAAGGGTTTGGCAAGGGCGAGCACCATGAGTGTAAAAAGAAGCATTTTAAGCCAAGGCTCCCAAGAGAGAAAGGCACTCTCTTTACTCACCCATGACAAGCGTGGGAAATAAAAAGGTTTTGTGTACTGTTTACACCATAAAAAACAGGGCAAAAGTAACAACAAAAATAAAAAATAGGGTGAACCAAATGTAAAATGCATAAAATATTTTAACACTTAAGAGTTAACCGTAGCTGATTTTGTATATAATACCCTACATTAAGGAATATGCTATGTTTGGTCATGAGATTGTTTCTGCTATTTGTGCAAATTATTTGTATGAATATATCATTGTAAATGATGACTTTAGCATAGAAGGATACTCCTCTTCGTTAGACAAATATTGTGATAAGGCGCTTTTGTTGGATCCCAAGGTTGACCTTTTTTCGGTTGTGCCTGAATTTGTAGGGATGAAAGAGGCAATTGAAGACCTTTTTGAGGGGAAAGAAAAAACACTACTCATTCCTTTGGTTTTCAAAGAGCCAGAACACTATGTGAACATTCGTGTGCACTTGAGCGAAGATGAAGAGCACTGTATTGTGTTGTTTGAAAATATAACAGAAACAACCCTAGCCCAGCAAAATGCCAGACAAGTACACAATGAAAATGTACTACTCCTTGAAGCAATCGCAGAAAAAAACAGACGTTTGGAGCAGTTTAATCAAGAGATGCAAAGACTGGTTGAAGAAGAAGTAGCAAAAAATATGGAAAAACAACAAACCATAGAAATACAGTCTCGCCATGCCCAAATGGGAGAGATGATAGGGATGATAACACACCAATGGAAACAGCCACTCACCGCCATCCAAACGACAGGTATGCTACTAAAAATCAAATACGAACAAGGCACATTAAATCAAGCAGTATTTACTGAAAAAATGGATGGTTTGTTGCACCAAGCTACACATATGAACCAAACGGTGAATGATTTTCAAGCATTTTTTACACCGTCTAAAAGTAAAAGCCATTTTAATGTCAAAGAGACTATCTTGTCTGTATCGCGTTTGGTAGAAATGGAATACGCCTTGCAAAACATCACAGTGTCCATAGAGGGGGAAGATGAGGTGTCGGTATACGGCTATGCCAATGAATACAACCAAGTCATTTTAGCCCTTTTACAAAATGCTAGAGATGCCTTTTCTGAAAATCCACATGAAGCCATGCAGATTACCCTAAGTATTTCGCAAAAATATGAGGGTGTCTGTGTAGAGGTAAAGGACAATGCAGGTGGCATCCCCAAAGAGATGATAGATACGCTTTTTACCCAATATGTCAGTACTAAAAAAGATGGCTCTGGTCTTGGACTGCACATCGCAAAGACGGTGATAGAGGATCATATGCAAGGGTCATTACGTGTTAAAAACTATGCAAAGGGTGCAGTATTTACCGTAGTCATTTAATGATAATAACTCTCAATTTAATGCATTATTAAGAGAACTCTCACTATACTTCTTTTGATAATAGTTATCATTTCATAGTTTTATAGTGTAACATAAGGAAAAGTTTTGGAAACCATCACTATTGCATTGGCAGGACAACCCAATGTTGGAAAATCATCACTCATCAATGCCATCTCAAATGC
>JALUYL010000058.1 GCA_027012955.1 Sulfurovum sp. | reverse complement strand
ATCAGGTTAATGGTCGGACTACTGATTCTTAAACAAGTAAAAAACCTGAGCGATGAAGAGATTGTTGTCCAATGGAAACAGAATCCTTACTACCAATATTTTTGTGGTTTCCATGAATTTCAAGTTGCCTTACCCTGCCATCCTACAGACCTGGTAAAGTTTCGTCAACGTATTGGTACAGAAGGTGTAGAACAGATTTTTGCAATGAGTGTTGCACTGCACGGTAAAGCCGCAGAAGAGAAACAAGTCATCATTGATACCACAGTTCAAGAAAAGAATGTTACCTATCCTACAGACGGTAAACTAGCCATTAAGATGACACATCATTTACACCGTATCGCTTCAGAGGAAGGAATCCAATTAAGACGTACTTATGTCAAAGAAATAAAAGGTCACCGTATTTCATTAAGATTCTTCAGACATCCCAAAAAGATTAAAAAAGCAAGAGCTGCAATGAAACGATTAAAAACCATTGTGGGTATTCTTATGAGAGATATTTCAAGAAACTTGTCCGAAGAACAATTAAACAAATACCAAGAGACCTTTGACCTTTTTACAAAAGTTAGTCAACAAAAAATGAAAGATTCTCATAAAGTTTACTCTCTACATGAACAACACATTTATGTCATTGCTAAAGGCAAAGACCATAAGAAGTATGAGTATGGTACCAAGGCTTCACTTGTGACTACAATGAAAAGCAATGTAATTATTGGTGTATCAGCCCATGAAAAGAATGAACATGATTCTAAAACACTTGAAGCTGCATTGGCTCACGCGAACAAGCATCGAACAAAACCTATTACAGAAGCCATCTGCGACAGAGGATACCGTGGTAAAAACGAGGTAGACGGTACAGTCATCTGTATTCCTGACACTCCAAAGAAAAGAGATACAAAATATCAAAAAGAACAAAAACGTAAGAAGTTCAGAAGACGGGCTGCCATTGAACCCATCATTGGTCATGTTAAATCAGACCACAGGATGCAAAGGAACTATTTAAAAGGGTTTGTAGGAGATGAGATAAATCTTCTAATGGCTGCGTCTGCCTTTAATCTCAAGAAGTGGATGAATAACTTCTTGAGATTTATTTTTATGGTTAAATTATATGGTATTGTCTCTTTACTTGCACGCATTAGACAAGAAAAACGCACTAAATACGCTGATCTTTATCTGATGATTTATAGGTTGTGGTAGAATTGATAAATTAGAATTATTGGTCTGTCTTTGGAATGGGTTTTTCAGGGTTGACTATCTAATTTAATTACTCGCTTTTTATAACGATCATCTTTATAAAAACACATTTATTCCACTAGGAATATTTGACCCATACAACATACGCAAACACTTGTTCGCTAACGATGTTTTATGGACGGTTCCAATCCACTCGCATTCTCAAATGTAAAACTTGGTTTTACTTGAACACACTGGATTTTATTACCAAACACGCCTTTTAAGGAAAAAACTTTCTCCTTAAAAGGATTAATTTTTTTGTTAAAAGACTAACCCCAAATGGATTTCTACGCCTTACGGCACCATTTTCAACACTATATTTTATAAGTAACAATGCAGATAAGATGATAACTTGTCTAAAAATACGAAAGAGATATAAGAGATAACGGGGGTTCTACCTATACCTATATAGATTTTCTACAAAGTACAGATAGGGTCTTCCCAACAAAGAATGTACGATTATACCATTTAATCAATAAAAGCACAATACCGTCTATCCCAAATCACGAAATAG
>JALUYL010000057.1 GCA_027012955.1 Sulfurovum sp. | reverse complement strand
TTGCAGGGGATTTAAAAAACGCTTTTAAAGACCTGCTTCCCATCATTATTGTTGTTGCCCTGTTTCAAGGTGCCATCATCCAAGCTATGCCTGCAAACCTAAGCTCTATTGTTATAGGGCTTGTCATTGTGGCAGTGGGACTTGCACTCTTTATACGTGGTTTGGAACTGGGTATCTTTCCTATTGGAGAAGGACTCGCTGTTGACTTTGCAAAAAAAGGCTCAGTCTTTTGGCTTTTACTCTTTGCTTTTACCATAGGTTTTTCTACCACTGTTGCTGAACCCGCCCTCATAGCCATTGCAGACAAAGCAGCGCTTATCTCGCATGGTCTCATCGATGCTTTTTGGCTGCGTATGACCGTAGCACTCTCCGTCGGATTTGCCATTGCTTTAGGAACACTGCGTATTTTACTTGGGCATCCTATCGCCTATTACATCATCAGTGGATATATTTTAGTGGTTCTTGTCACCTTTTTTGCCCCCAAAGAGATTATCGGGCTTGCTTATGACAGTGGTGGAGTAACAACCTCTACGGTTACGGTACCTCTTGTAGCCGCTTTGGGTATCGGTCTGGCGTCAAGCATTAAAGGGCGTAACCCTGCCATAGATGGTTTTGGGCTCATTGCTTTTGCTTCACTGACACCTATGATATTTGTGCAGGTCTATGGCATCATCGTCTATAATTTCATGGATGCACCTACGATACAAACTGCCCTTGCTGTAGTCACAGAAGGAGACAAAGTTGTTGCAAATGCCTATGCATTTTCTGCTTACGATACCTTTATGGCTTTGGTAGGTACTATTAAAGATGTTACACCTATTTTAGTGGTTATCTTCTTTTTCCAATATATCATTATCAAAAAGCCTGTAGCGCACTTACATAAAATTATCACGGGTATCATCATGGTGATACTTGGTCTGTATGCTTTCATTGTAGGGCTTGAAATGGGTCTTTTCCCCATAGGAGAAACCATCGCCTTACAACTAACAGGTATGGGGAATAACCTACTTATCTATCTTTTTGCTTTTCTCATAGGTTTTTCCACCACTATGGCTGAACCAGCTCTGCTTGCCATCGCTATTAAAGCAGAAGAGATAAGTGAAGGGAATATTAAACAAAATGTACTTAGAATGGTAGTAGCACTTGGTGTGGCTGTGGGTATTGCCTTAGGTGCCTATAGACTGGTATCGGGTGACCCTATACACTATTATATTATCGGGGGCTATATTTTGGTTATACTTTTTACCTATTTTGCACCCAAGTACATTGTGCCTATCGCCTATGACTCTGGAGGTGTTACAACGTCTACGGTGACGGTGCCTCTTGTAGCAGCGTTAGGTCTTGGACTTGCAGAAAACATTGAAGGACGAAATCCACTCATTGATGGTTTTGGTCTCATCGCTTTTGCCTCGCTTTTTCCCATGCTTACAGTGATGGGGTATGGCATACATGCAGAATACTATAGAAAGAAAAAAGAATCCCAACTTGAAGGAGAAGTATCATGAAATTTACCGCACTCATCGCTGTCATACAAGACAAAGATGAAGAAGCAGCCATAGAGGTTGCCAAAGGACACGGCGCAGGATCAGTCACCATTTTGCATGGTAAGAGCATCGGACTTGAAGAGAAGAAAGTCTTTTTTGGGTTAACCCTGGAAGAGAATGTCTCTGCACTTATGTTTATCTTGCCACGTAAACTCTCGATGAAAGTCATGAAGGCACTTCGTGAAGAGTTTGACATAGACAACCCTGAAAATGCTGGTTTTGCTTTTACCTTCCCTCTAAGCCACGTTGCAGGACTAGATACCAAAGAGCTTCATAAGTTTGAAGACGATATTAAATGTACACTATAAAGGAAATAAAATGCTTGTAAAAGACGTAATGACTCCAAAAGAAAAACTCATTTCAGTAAATCCAATTGCCACAGTAAGAGAGGTTATGAAACTTATGCGTACACATTCCGTACGTTCGATTATTGTAAATAAAGCACAAGAAGATGGTGCTTATGGACTGGTGACTTTTAAAAATATCTTACAAAGTATCGTTGCAGAAGATGGGGATATAGATCTACTCAATGTCTATGACATTGCAGCCATCCCTGCGCTTTCTGTCTCTTCACAACTCAATGTAAAGTATGCTGCAAAGATGATGGTAAACTCCAGTATCAAACGTCTACTCGTTGTGGACAACAATGAACTTCTAGGCATACTCACCATGACAGATATTATCGAAATTCTTATGGACAGTGTTGAGTAAAACTATCTCTTTATTTTAGGAAAAGTGAGTTTAAAAGTACTCCCTTTTCCTTTTTCTGAGTCAAGTCCCAACTTTATTTTATAGCGTTTACATATAGATAAGACAATGTTTAACCCTATACCAAAACCACCACGTTCATCGTTTGCACGGTAGTAACGTCTAAAGATATCTTCCTGCATCTTCTCATCTATCCCAATCCCTGTATCTTTTACTTTGAGTACATTATTTTTAAGCGTCACTGTAATGGTGTCACCCACATCAGAGTACTTAATAGCATTGGAGATAAGATTGTCTATAAGTCTATATACAGATCGCTTAGGCATAGTAATTTTCGTAGCATCCAAATCCAGTTCAATGTTCAAGCGTTTAGATTCTATCAGCTCTTTGATAAACTCAACACGTTCTTCAACAATCTTCGCCAAACACAAATCTTCAGAAGGTTCAATGCCTCCTTCAAGTCTATAGGTTAAAGACCCATACATAGTACTCAGTCGCTTGGCAGAAGCTTCAAGACGTTTCATTTTTTTAGGCTCTACGTCTTTAAGAGACTGTATCGTCATAAGTATCGCAGATATGGGAGTATTGAGTTCATGTGTAGTATCGGATATAAACTTGTCCAAAGACTCTATTTGTTCCCGTACAGGCTGAAGAAACAGTCGCCCTAAAAAATACCCAACGATACCCATAAGTATAAATGAAAAGACCAAATAGCCTATGATTTTTATGCGTAAAGCAGCTAAAGATTGTGCCAAATCACTCTCTTTAAGTACGATATATCGTACACCTAGATGAGACTTTGGATCTTCTGTTACAGTATAACACTTCATGTTTTTTACAAAAAAATCTGTATCAAACCTAGCGACTTTACCTATCTCTGTATATAAAGGTTTTTTATCTGCATCATAGTAACCCGCAGCAAAACGACAGTGCTTTAAGTTTTTCAAGAATGCATTTTTATTAAAGACTTTCTGGTCTTTTTCTGCATTTTTCATCGCTTTCATTGCTATCTTTGAGGTGAGCATACGTGCTTGGTACATCATCTCGAACTTCATCGCAGACTTCATTGAAGCACGATTATTTTCAAAAAACAGATACCCAATGATAGAAAGTAAGACAAATACCGATGCTAAATAAACTGCGAGAAACCTAAAAAGAGAGCTTCTTTCATACGACGTTAAAACGATAACCTTCTCCTTTTATATTGTCAAAATACTCTTTTTCAAACATTTTACGTAGATTTTTGATGTAAGTACGAATAGTTGCGTGGGTAGGTACATGCTCATCATCCCATACATTTTCTATAAACTCATCACAAGAGATAATTTTTCCTGCATTGCGGATAAAATACTCTAAAACCTGTGCTTCTTTTTGACGCATTTCTATCACTTTGTCTCCCATGAAAACCTGATGGGCTTTAGGGATGAATTTCATACCATCAAATTCTATCTCTTCTTGAAGTCTATAGAGTCTTACGATGTGTTCTATACGAGCGTTAAGTTCTTCCAGTTCAAAAGGTTTACGTAAGTAATCGTCAGCACCAAGGTCA
Organism: Sulfurovum sp.; assembly: GCA_027012955.1. Lineage (GTDB taxonomy): Bacteria > Campylobacterota > Campylobacteria > Campylobacterales > Sulfurovaceae > Sulfurovum. Next base: position 47,029 of record JALUYL010000057.1, on the reverse strand, counting down.
AACCCTTTTTTAAGGTCATCAATGCCCGCGAGGGAAGTAATATAAATAGCCGGTGTAGTATTGCCTATCTCTCTTAGGTACGAGAGTATTTCAAAGCCATCTATATTTGGTACATTGACATCAAGAAGTAGCATATCGTAAGAGCCTGAACCTATGGCATCTAAAGCTTTTTCTCCATCAAAATAGCTTTCCACTCCATAGCCTTGTTCCACAAGAAATTCTTCTATAATCTCCTGCAAAATGACATCATCTTCCAACAACAATATTTTCATAAATTTACCTTTACACGTGTTATATAGATGATATAGTAACATACTCTCTGTGTAAGGGAGTACACAAAGGAGAAAGAAAAGAAATTTAGAAGTTAATTAGAGTCCTTTTGCGTTCCTGAATTCTGATATCTCACTCTCTACCATACCATCTATCATTCTGACATAAAGGTCATTTATGAGGTTTGGAGAGAGGTCTAGTTCTATAGCCTGTTGTCTTGCTTTGGAAATAACATCAAATATTCTATCTTCTGCTTTTACTTCCTCTATACTTGTTTTAAAATGGGCTATTTGCTTGATATAGTCATTACGCTTAGCAATAAGTTTTATTATCTCTTCATCTACTTTATCAATTTCTGTTCTTGCTTCATTAAGTGTGTTACACTGTTTAATTTGCATAGAGTTATCCTTAAAAGTTAGTAGAAATATTATAGCTTAAATGTGATTAATGGAGGAGTTTTATGTGAAGGAAGTTAGTCTCCCCTTCATGCAAGGGAGACTTTAAAATAAAGCAGAATAAACTTACTCTACTTCTGCATCGATAACGTCGTCATCGTCTGCTTTTTTTGCTTCTGGGTTTGCACTACCTTGTTCTTTGGCGTACATTGCTTCAGCTAGTTTGTGTGACTTTTCAGTCAAGGCTTTTACTTTTTCTTCTATCTGCTCTTTTGTTGCAGAATCATCTTTAAGTGTCTCTTCCAAGTCAGTAATCGCTGCTTCGATAGCTGCTTTTTCTGTCTCGTCAAAGTTTTCACCTAAGTCTTCTAACGACTTTTTCGTTTGGTGTACAAGTGCATCCGCTTGGTTTCTAGCTTCAACGACTTCTTTTCTTTTTTCGTCTTCTGCTTTGTTTGCTTCAGCATCTTGTACCATTTTTTCTATCTCTTCATCAGAAAGTCCGCTCGAACCAGTGATTTTAATCTCTTGAGATTTACCTGTACCTTTGTCTGATGCTGATACTGTCAAGATACCGTTGGCATCAATGTCAAAGGTTACCTCTATCTGTGGCACGCCACGTGGTGCTGCTGGAATGTCTCTAAGCTCGAACATACCGAGTGACTTGTTGTCTTTAGAGAACTCTCTTTCACCTTGAAGTACATGTATACTTACGGCTGGTTGGTTGTCTTCTGCTGTTGAGAACACTTGTGACTTCTTAGCAGGTATAGTTGTTCCTTTTTCGATGACTTTAGTCGTTACCCCACCTAAGGTCTCGATACCAAGACTCAATGGCGTAACATCAAGAAGAAGTACATCTTTCACATCACCTGCAAGTACACCACCTTGGATAGCCGCACCAAGTGCAACCACTTCGTCTGGGTTTACAGATTTGTTAAGCTCTTTACCAAAGAATTTTTTCATCTCTTCTTGTACCAATGGCACACGTGTTGATCCACCAACCATGACAACTTCGTTTATCTCTGAAGTGCTAAGTCCTGCATCTTTAAGTACACCCTCAACTGTTTTAATAGTTGATGCTATCAAATCACCGATAAGTGATTCGAACTTAGCACGAGTGATTTTAGTCACTAAGTGTTTCGGTCCAGATGCATCTGCTGTGATAAACGGTAGGTTTATCTCTGTTTCAGTAGAACTTGAAAGCTCTTTTTTTGCTGTCTCTGCTGCATCTTTAACACGTTGAAGTGCCATAACGTCTGCTTTAACATCTATACCAGTTTCATTTTTAAATTCTTCTGCTACATAGTCAATGATTTTATTATCAAAGTCATCACCACCAAGGAACGCGTCCCCACCTGTAGCCATAACTTCAACAACACCATCACCAGTCTCTAGTGCAGTAACGTCAAATGTACCACCACCTAAATCGTAAACTACGATTTGCTCAGACTCTTTTTTGTCAAGACCATAAGCAAGTGCAGCCGATGTTGGCTCGTTGATAATACGAAGTACATTAAGCCCTGCGATAGTTCCTGCTTCTTTTGTTGCTTTTCTTTGTGCATCATTGAAGTATGCAGGTACAGTGACTACTGCATCTGTGATAGTCTCACCAAGGTAAGCCTCTGCATCTTCTTTCATCTTGATGAGCACTTTTGCAGAAATCTCTTGAGGTGTATATGTTTTACCAGCAATCTCAACAGCACATGCACCAGAACGGTCTACTACGTGGTAAGGGAGCTTAGATTGTGCTTCTTTAGCCTTGTCTTCATTCATCATAAGACCCATAATTCTCTTGATAGAGTAGATAGTCTTCTCTGGGTTTGTAATCGCTTGTCTTTTAGCAGACTCACCCACTAAAATCTCGCCTTTATCTGTAAATGCAACGATAGAAGGAGTTGTATTTTTACCCTCTTTGTTTGCAATAATCTTCGCTTCGCCATTTTCAAACACTGCCATCGCAGAGTTTGTTGTTCCTAAATCTATTCCTAATACTTTTGCCATATTATTATCCTTTTAAAATTTATATTTCTTAATTGTTCTAGTTTGCGTTAGATTTGAATGTTGTAGCGAAGGCGCTTACTATAAGTAAGTAACTAAGCCTACTCATTCAAAGATGACGTGAACTAGGACTATTTACAGGTACTCACCATTGCTGGACGTAAAATTCTGTCCTTAATGGTGTAGCCTTTTTGCATTACTTGAACCACATCACCTACTTCATGCGCGTCGCTTTCGACTTGCATAATAGCTTGATGCACTTCTGGGTCAAACTCACCTTCACAAACTACCTCTTTGATATGGTTTTTCTCCAATATCTTTTTAAGTTGTTCATAGGTAAGGTTTACACCCTCTTTCATCTGCTTCAATACTTCTGAAGAATTCTCTTCATCCGCACCCTCTATCGAGGCTAAAGCATTTTCAAATGAATCTATCACTGCTAAAATATCTTTAGCAAAACTCTCATTTGCATAAGAGACTGCATTCATCTTGTCTTTCTCTAAACGGCGTTTAGAGTTTTCAAAGTCTGCATGCGCTCTTAAATACTTATCTTTATACTCTGCAGCTTGGGCAAGTGCAACTTCTAAAGGGTCAACTTGGGTTGTCTCTTCTTCTGTGACTTCTGCTTCAACTTGCTCTTCAGCCTGTGCAGATGCTTCAAGATTTTCTTCTTCCTGACTCATTATCAGACCTCCTTTTGTACTAAATATTGCATTTATTTTCTAATGCTTGGGAGTATTATACAACATTGAGTGTATGTTTGTCAAGTCATAGTTGAGTCAAATTGACTAAACTATAATTTTAAATGAAAAATGCTAACTTATTACCCCACTAAGTAAATACGATGTAGGTTCGATAAAATCAAACAAAAAAGCATAGGAGACACTGTGTTCGATTTTATCGAACCTACGGATGCGTACTATTAAATAATAAGAAAAAAAGGGGGAATAAAAATAAAGGGGAATTTAAAAGATGTTGCCTAGAGACAACATCATGTATACGGAATGAGAAATTAGTTTCTGATACCCATATCTGTTTTGATGATATTCCATCTAGTAAGACTTACTTTTTTCAAGTATCTCATAAGTCTTCTTCTTTGACCAACTAATTTAAGTAGTCCTAGTCTTGAAGAGTGATCTTTTTTGTTTGTTTTAAGGTGATCTGTAAGATAAGTAATTCTTTCTGTTAAAAGAGCAACTTGTATTTCTGTAGAACCTGTATCGTTTTCGCCTCTTGCGTACTTAGCAATAATTTCTGCTTTTTTCGCCTGATCTAAAGCCATAATGACCTCCTGATTGGTATTTAATTCTCAAAATGAGTTCGCAATTATAGTGGATTAAGCTTATCTGTGCCTTATATGAGCAGTATAATGCCTACTTAATCTATATTAGAGTAAAATACTCCTAATTGAAATGAAGGCTCACTATAATGTTATTAACACGTGCGAGTGAATATGCGCTCCTCTCTTTAGATGTATTACGTAAGGCTGATGCCCCTCTTGGTGCAGAACAGTTAGCCAATGAACTCTCCATTCCTAAAAGTTTTTTAGCTAAGATTTTACAAAGTTTAGCGAAACAGGGTATTTTAGAGTCACGTAAAGGTGCACATGGTGGATTTATATTGGCTAAAGATGTAAGTGAAATATCGGTAAATGATATTATCTTTGCAGCAGAAGGCAAGTCTCCTACTGTGTTTGACTGTACCTCTTACTCTGAAACCTGTCCAAATGGCACTATTGGTACCTGTGCCATTTCACCTTTTTTAGCGAACTTTCAAACCAAGATAGATGACTTTCTTAATGGTTTGATGCTTAGCGATATACTTTAATCCTCTTCATTTCCTAAGCAATGGTCGATAATATCGACCCTACGCTATAATACACCCAATATTTAATTTCAATAAGGTTTTTTTCATGAAACAACACGTTTACCACCTCTCACACATAGACCTCGATGGCTATGGATGCCAATATCTTTCACAACAATGCTTTGACACTATAGACTGCTATAATGCCAACTATGGACCAGAAGTCCCTGCTCGTTTGGGTGAGATAGTCAAGAAAATAGAACAAGATAAGTTTATACATGGTGATGCGATAGAGTCACTCATACTTATCACAGACCTCAACCTCACGACAAAAGAGGGAAACTGGATAGAAAAAGAAGCCATACGCATCGGTGCAAAGCTTCAACTTCTTGACCACCATGCCACTGGAGCCTCTGCCGCAGAGCGTTTTGCATGGTACAAACTTGACACAACCCGTTGTGCCACACTCATCACCTATGACTGGCTACAAACACATTATGGTTTTGATAAAGAGCATAGTTTCGCACGTATCGTCAAAGCCATCAATGCCATAGACATTTGGGTGAGTGATGACGAACTCTTTGAGTATGGTAAAGTCATGTTAGGCATGATATCTGGAGCAAGAGAGATAGGACGTATACTCTTCCCTGCACAAGACAGAGCATTTAAACTCTCTATGATAGATGCGGCTAAAAATTTGGTCGATGAAGAAGATGCACCTATCAAACTTGATGATGCTTTACACCAGACTAAAAAAGCCTTTTTCAAACAAGAAAAGAATGACACAAAAGACAACTTGGTTGCGACTTATGTCACGGACTTACTCACTACAGATAAACAACGTCTAACTATAGAATATAAAGGTCATAAGGGTATCTTGGGCTACAATGTAGGTAATGCCTCCATCATAGGAAACGCCTCTATGGTAGCCAACGAAGACTACGCTTTCTACATGGATGTAAATTTTAGAGGAAACTTCTCTTTACGCTCTAACAACAAACTAGACGTCTCAGCCATGGCAGCACATATCGGAAATGGTGGTGGACATGTCAATGCAAGTGGAGGAAAGATAGAAGGATACAAAGACTCTTTTGTCTATGCAGATGTACGTAAGTTTATACAAAATTATATCGATGAGAAGTGTAGTTAACACTTCTTCATCTGTTGTTACTATTGCGCTCCCAATACTCCTGTAGCACCCACTCTGAAGTAACCCATCATACCTGCATCTTCATGCTCTAAGATGTGACAGTGGTACATGTAGTCACCTGTATTTATAGCTTCAAATTTACCTATAACTTTGACTGTTTCTCCTGGTTGTACCAAGAATGTATCTTTCCACCCAAGGTCTATTCCCGTTGCAGCTACACCATTGCGAGAAAGGATTTGATACTGAATTGCATGTGCATGGAAAGGGTGAGCCATTGGTGACATGTTTCTAATGTTCCAAATTTCTGTTGCCCCTGCATCGATGAACTCATCTACACGTGTTGGATCAAATGTTTTACCGTTAATCACAAAACTCATTTGTGACATATTGGCATCTTGCATATTGCCCATGCCACCCATAGTCATAAGAAATTGACGTTCTGTTGCGTTGGTCACATCTATTGAAGTATGTCTTGTTTTTATCTCTGCATTTGCAGGTAGAGCTGTATAGAGTGTCACAGTTTCGGTTTCAGTGGCATTGATATCAAAACGCATGATGCTTAGTCCTGCGCCATTGGCTGCCATACCTGCCATTGACCCTGCACTCATACCATTGTTCATGTTGCCCATGTTTCCATTCATGTTCCCCATATTACCCATGCCGTTCATACCATTCATGCCGCCCATCATACCCATCATGTCACCATTAAATGGCTGACTTACAAGCATAACTTTACTACCTACTGCATAGTTTGAAAAGTCAATGACTATTTCAACACGCTCTGCTGCACCCAAAGTAACACTTGTAACGTCTGTTGGCTCATCTAAAAGTCCACCATCTGTTCCAATAACTTTAAATGCACTACCATCACTCAAGGCAAATTTATAGTTTCTTGCATTTGAAACATTGTAAAGTCTATAACGGTGTAGGGTATTGCTTACATTTTGTTTTGGAACAACTGAACCATTTACCAAAATGGTATCACCCAACATACCATCCATATCCATGTCCATATCCATGTATTTTAGGTTTCTTACTGCATCTGTAGCATTACCATCAAATCTTCTGTCTTGGACAAGAAGTACTGTGTCTTTGTCTCCTGAAGGCAATGCATTATTGGCTTCTAGTGTTTTTGTGATGTTATCTTCAAGTAGATACACACCCGCTAGTCCCATATATACTTGTTTTCCCGTCTCCATATCTGGATGTGGGTGGAACCATAATGGTGCTGCTGGCTGATCCATAGTGAACGTATATGCTTTTGTACCATTGGCTGCAACTGGCGTATCTGGTCCACCATCCATCGCTGCTGGTATTTTAAATCCATGCCAGTGTATGGTTGAGTTAGAGTCTAGTTGATTGTCAAGATTTAAAGTCATAGCATTCCCTCTATCTGTTCTGATAATCACAGGTAAGGCATTGTTATTGTATCTCCACATTGGGGTTATCCATGAACCATCTGGGGTTTCTATGGTGACATTCACATCTTTACTTGCAGTCAGTGTATAGGTTGCTTATCCATCAGTGTTGTTGCCATCTTCATCTATAAGGGTATCTAACACATGTAATGTTGGTAATGTATCTGAAGCTAGGTATGTTGCTACTTCTGCGTCCAAAATTGCTTGGTCGTCTGCTAAACTTCCAGCAAAGGCATCGACATCAAAACCCATAAGTCTTAGCTCTTCTTTTTGTGCATCAGACAACTCTCCATTACGTAATTTCGTTGTTGTATCTTGAAAAAGTTTTGCACGTGCGAGTCCAAACTCTTCTGTCACATTCAGATCAAGTTGCGCATCAATAGAAATACCATCAGAAGTGCCATCTTTCAAATCTTCTACAATTGCAGTAATGAGGTCAAAGACACGCTCCGCAGCCAAACCTAAATCACGTGTCATATAAGACATAGAAATAGAACGGTTTCTCGCAAAAGCTTCTGTCTGGTTTTTAGGGAAGGGGCTTGTCAAATCACCCTGCATTAAAAATGCATCTCCGGGTAAAACAGACAGTGGAGAAGTACCCTCAATCATTACTTTAGTGATAAGGTCTTTCACCTGTGTTTGTACATCAGAAAGTGTTACATTGTCATCTAACAAATTTTCTACAAGTTGTGTATAGATAGTAGTCTCAGGTGTAAGTGCTGCATATGTGCCTGTACTAAACATAGATTGAAGTTCAGCTTTACTTACCAATGTGCTAAGTCCTTGAGCGTCGGTCATAGTAACATTGGCTTTGGTAGCTTCATCTGTATACCAACCACCCTTACTTTCTAATACATAGTAATCACTGTCTAAAGCCATAGTAGGAAAAGAAAATGTACCACCTGTTGAGAGTGTCGATGCTATAAGTGTACGATTCGCATCCCAAAGTGTGATATTGGCATCACTGATGGGTCCTTTTACTGCTGAACCAGAAAGGCTTTGTGCAGCTATAGCATCTGCACCACCTCCCCCACATCCTACTAATACAGCAGAAGCTAAAAGTGAGACAGAAATCATTTTATACGATAGTTTTTTCATCTTATTCCCCTTTTTATAAATAAATGTTAAGCAACATTATAAAAAGGTTTTGTTAACTCGATGTTAACTCTTCCAAATCAAGTGATACACGTACCAAAGTACCCTCTATCTCGAATGTTTTAGTCAAAGAAAGTTCCTCGCATAACTTCTCAACGATGTGCAAACCTATCCCTAACCCTCTTTCACTCTCTTTATAAAAACGTTCAAAGACCTTATGCGGTTGGGCAATGCCATAACTATCATTTTCTATCACCAAAGTGTTCTGCTTTATATAGATGGAAAGTTTCCCATTAGAGGTATTGTATTTACAAGCATTACTCAAAAGGTTGTAAATGATGCGAGTAAAGGCATTTTTATCGGTTACTACTGTACGTGTATCTAAGTCTACTTCCCAAGTAAGATAGTCATACAATGGTGCAAAAAATGCGACCTGCTCTTCCATCAATGCTTTGAGTACGAAGGTATCAGAATGTATCGTGTTTTCTCGTAGGTAACTGTCAAGATTTTGATGTAACATCGCTATGTTTTTAGCCGAACGTGAGATACTTTCTATCTCTTCATTTTGTGTGTCTATCATTTTAAGGTTTATAAGTATAGACGTCAATGGGGTATTGAGGTCATGTATGATATCTTTTATAAAATCTTCAAGTAAGCGCAATGCTGAACGTATGGGTTTTAATGTGTAAAATGCAGCAGATATCGCTAAAATCATCGCAATGAGTGAGAGTAGAGTAAACTGTATAGAGAGGTTTTTTTGTAAGGCGCTGAGCAAGACACTATAGTGCTTTTTAGGATAAAATATCTTTAATAAATCTTCCTTAGAATCTTGAAACGGCACCAAAATGTATAGACTCGTATCATCTTGATTTAGCTCATACAACGCTTGATTTTTTCTAGGTATGATATCGATATCAAAACGGTCATCATCAAACGAAAGACTATAGTTTTTCATTTCCAAAAAGATATTGTCATGAATATGTTCCTCTTCTATCTTATAGTAATGATAGAAAATAAACATTAAAAAAAGTTCTATCATCACAAGAAAAAGTAAAAAACTTTTAAACAGTGACTCTTTTTCAGATAATTTTATAACCTACTCCTCGAACGGATGAGATATCGAGCTTAATATTTTTCTTGAGCTTTGCCATATTGACACGTAGCGCCAAATCTGTGGGTTTTTCCAAACAATCCAATAACACGTCTTTTATCACAGGATTTGGATAGTTTACAAGCAGTTGCATAAATATATTTTTTTGAACCTCTCCCATATAGAGTGGTTCTCCCTTATAGCTCAACGTTTGCGTATGTCTGTCAAGAGCATAATCTCTAAGCGTAAGCGTATCTTTAAGCACCGCTGTTTTTGCTTTGATACGTACCAGTAACTCTTCTGGGTCAAAAGGCTTTTTGACATAGTCATCTGCCCCAGCGACAAACCCTTTTGTTACCGAATCGATGTCTATTTGCGCCGAGATGATGATAGTAGGTGTAAAATCTTCTGCTTCACGTAAAGATGCCAGTAAATCAACCCCATTTAAAAGAGGTACATTAATATCAAATAGATAGAGTGCATAACTATGCTCATATGCAAAGTCCAACGCTTCTTCTCCATGTTTTGCCCAGTCAACATCATAACCATGCTTGCTTAAGTACTTTACAAGTGTTTTAGATAGATTTGGGTCATCTTCAAGAAGTAAAAGCTTAGTCAAACTTCACACCAAACTGTACACTGATAGTATGGTCTGTTGTTGCTGTATTGAGTCCATAACTATAGTTGGTAACAAAATAATATTTGGGTGTCAATGCAAATGTATTGACCCAGCTTAATACCTTATAGTCATCTGTATTGCGTAAGGTTGCACCAGAGTAGTCATAAGAAACAGCACTGTACCAATAGTCAGTCAACGCAGACCCCACACCCAAAGACAGTGTATGAAAGTTATCATATTTTTGTGTACTACTGTCTTGTGCAACCGTATAGCCGTAGTAAAGAAAAAGATTTTTATCTTCATCTAAAGCATAATCTACATTTGTCGAAAGATAATAGTCATCTTGCACATCTGACTGTTTTGTTCCTACAGACACTTTCATCTGTATATTTTCTACGGGCTTAAATCGGTACCCAGTTGTAAGATATAGCGTGTTTGGTAGCTGTGTCGTAGTATTTTGGATATCATTAAACGTAGAGGCTGAGAAATCCCAACTTTTATAACGATAATTTACATAAAGTAAAAAGTTTGTAAGTGTATCTGCATCTTTATCGATACCGGTAATGGTACCTGTAAGTAATGTCCATGTGCCTTTTGCTTTGCTTCCTTCTGCACAACCATATTCATCGACTGTGAGGTCGAAAGGGGTATTGGGGCAGGCATCTTTACTGTCCTCCACCCCATCTATGTCGTAATCACTATATACGTATGCATGCCCCATGGTAACTACCATAAAACACAGTACAATCAGCATACGCAAGGTCATTAACTAGTGTCCTTTAGCCATATTTGGACTTGGGTTCATACCACCACCTGGCATGCCACCTCCGGGCATTCCGCCCCCAGACATATTGTTTCTATTCATCATGCCTTGGTTCATGGCATCTTTCATGTTTTTAGACGCATCCATCATCGATGCAGAACTTTGCTGCATGGATGTTGTCATCCCTTTTACACCTTGTATACGACGTTCTGCGTTAAAGGCATGTCGCAAGTCCATCATGACTTGTTGTCTATTTTCTTTACTCATAGAACGCAGTTTAACCTTTAACTGGTTCATAAGAACCCTCTTTTGCGAGGGGGGAGCTTGTTTTACTTTTTCTACAAGCGCTTTTATAGTCTCTTCTTTTCCCGTATTTGTTTGTGCGTAAGCACTAGTACCAAACATAAGGAAAGTAGTCAGTACGATTAAAAAATATTTAATCATCATCGTTTACTCCTTATTGTTTGGTATTATAAAATACTTTTGTTAGTACAATGTTACCCTATTTTTATTAGAGGTGACCAAATCTCAACCTAAAAGTTGTCCCATGACCGACTTTAGATTCCAATGTCACTTCAAAAAAATTTCAAGAGAGATAAAGCTTTCAAGTACTAAATCTTAATTCTTCAAACAACGTACAGATAAGCCATTTCCACTAGATCCACTGCCCCACCCTGCACCAACAAATGCGAAAGAGGTCACACCAACACCTGGACTACCCCACAAAAATCCCGCCAAATCTAAATTACCCATAGAGCCATCGATGTAGCTTCGGTATCCAGCAGACGGAAGTTTAAGAAAATTTGCAAAGGCTGTGGCACTATTGGTTACATTCTGATCTAACGTTTCTGCTTTTAACTCAAAAAGTGTCGGCACTCTAAACCCTATAGGACAGACAGAAGATCCATCAGTTTTAGACCAATTTGCAGAGCGTTGGCTTCCATTAACATCTACTGATGCCCAATCACTAAACCCTATGACAAAAAAGGTGTTGCCCGTATTGTTTACATCTGTAGCCTGTACACCTACAGTACCACTTATAGAGTTCTCATGCCCATCAGCATTTCTCCCCCACTGATAATAGTCACCATAACAGGCTGTATCATTGAAGCTGGTACATACCCGTGCAGCACCTAGGTTTCTGTCTAGCCATACTTTGCCTGTATAGGGAGATGTGACAAAACCATAAGTCGTACCATTATAGGTAATAGTAGTGGTTGTGGTTGCTCCTGTATTTGTCGTAGTATTACCTCTACCACTACAAGCGGTAAACAAGACGAGACTTAGTGTTAGTATGAGCGTTTGTATGATTGTTTTCATTTTTTATCCTTTTTTTTCAGTTGGGTGAATTCGCTTGAAATTCGAATTCATCTTGTTTATATTATAAGAAAAAATAATGACGTAAGTGTTCTGTTTCCTCTCGTGACGACGTTAAACGTCGTCACGAGAGGAAGTACTCTATTAAAGTGATAATTTAGGACATATCACTTCAAAAAAATTTCAAGAGAGCTGAAGCTTGCAAGTACTAAATCTTAATTCTTCAAACAACGTACAGATAAGCCATTGACACGTGCGTCGTAGTACGCGTACGCAGTGCCACTGTCGAAGTTGACGCGGCGCGAAGAAGAACCACTGGCCGAACTAGCCCACACATAGCCCCACGAACCCTGATTGGACAAGGGAGCTGAGCCGACGCGGTAACCAGCAGAGGGCAGTTTCAGGAAGTTTGCAAAGGCAGTGGCATTATCGGTTACACCATTGTTTATAGTTTCTGCGTTTAGTTCTGTAATGGTTGGTACCCTAAATCCTACAGGACAGACAGAAGAGCCATCTGTTTTAGACCAGTTTGCTGAGCGTATAGACCCATTAGCATCTACGGATGCCCAATCGAATGGAAATCCCGAAAGTATAAAACTGCTACCTGCACTATTGACATTAGTGGCAAGTGTCGTTGTCGTGGCTGATAGACTATCTTGATGTCCATCAAAGTTTCTCCCCCACTGATAATAGTCACCATAACAGGCTGTATCATTGAAGCTGGTACATACCCGTGCAGCACCTAGGTTTCTGTCTAGCCATACTTTGCCTGTATAGGGAGATGTGACAAAGCCATAAGTCGTACCATTATAGGTAATAGTAGTGGTTGTTGATGTTCCTGTATTTGTCGTAGTATTACCACTTCCTCCACAAGCGGTAAACAAGACGAAACTTAGTGTGAGTATGAGCGTTTGTATGATTGTTTTCATTTTTTATCCTTTTTTTTCAGTTGGGTGAATTCGCTTGAAATTCGAATTCATCTTGTTTATATTATAAGAAAAAATAATGACGTAAGTGTTCTGTTTCATTATGGTATAATAAAAATCACGCGCAAGGATACTAATGCTTAATAAAAAAGATTATACTTCTGATAAAGAACAATACCTCTATGGTGTTCTCATTATTTTTATTACAGGAGCCCTTTTATCTGCATTTATACGTATTTATACACATGAATATATGGTGAGTATTATAGATGCTATAGCACTTTTTATAGGGTATTTTATTATACGCCACTATGAAAAAAAACGGCATTTTTCACTCACCATCATTTCTCTCTTTTGGCTTGCAACATTTGTTATCTTTGCTTTTATTATCTATTTTCAATATAGTTTACATATTTTACTCATACTCCTTGTACCTCTTACTGCGTCAATACTACTAGAATATAAAGACTTTCTCTATCATGGTTCTCTTTTTTTAGCCCTGTTTTTTATTGTAATGCTCTATGGGTTTTTACACAAATCACAATACCATTACCTCAATGACGTTGACTTTTTAAGTGCCTTCTTTTTACTTTTTTTCTTTATCTTGGGATTAAGTTTAGTCTATAACCAATCTATCAAAAAGTCATATATTGAGCTACAAAAAGCACACCAACAAAAAGCTTTTTTACTCAGAGAAATACATCACCGTGTTAAAAACAATCTTAATATTGTTTCCTCTATACTTGGACTTGAAAAGTTTGAAAGTAATATTGACGAATTGCAGAAACTCATCAACCAAAATAAACTACGTATTGAGTCTATTGCCATGGTACATGAGGTACTCTATCAAAGTGAGGATTTAGAACATATCAACTTTAAAACCTATATTAGCAAACTTTCAAAACATATTCTGATTACAGAATCCTATAGTGATGCCGTTGACATAACCCTAGATATCATACCATTGGAACTCAATATTGAGTCTATGATACAATTTGGGATTATTGTCAATGAACTGATGACGAATTCTATAAAATATGCTTTTAAAAATCAAAAAGGTATGATAGATATTTGTTTACAAAAACATGAATATTATTATAAGTTTATCTACCAAGATAATGGCATTGGTATACAAGAAGAAAATGAAGGGTTTGGTCAAAAACTCATCAAAATGTCAGTGAAACAACTCAAAGCTGATTTAACGATACAACATAACGAGGGACTTATCTATGAGATTACTTTTCAAGGAGACATTGAATGAAAATTCTTATCGTGGAAGATGAGATAATTCCAGCAAATTATCTTAAAAAATTACTTGAATTCGAAGGATATGAAGTACTTGAAAGTGTTGAAACAGGTGCAGATGCCATACGTATTGCAAAACAAGAAAACCCTGATGTCATACTCATGGATGTAATGCTTGAAGATAATATATCAGGTTGTGATGCAGCACTGGAAATAAGCAGATATAATCCCAAAATTTTAATTGTTTTTCTTACAGCCTATTCAGATAAAGAAATGATAGATTTTGCTGTAGATTCTAAAGCTTTTGGATATTTACTCAAACCTTACCGAGACAAAGAGATACTCGCTACACTCGCTCTAGCACAATCGCATATTAACGACCTCTTACTGAACACGAAAAAAAACTTTCCGTCAACTATTGTTAGGCTCATTGGAGATTATAGTTTTCATACAGACAAACATGCATTATTTCACCATTCAAAAAAGGTTTACCTCGGATCCAAAGCACTCAATCTCATCGCCTTACTTTGCAAAAATAAACATTGTTCACTTCAAGCTGAAGCGATACTTGATACACTATGGGAAAGACCCATGTCACTCCAAGCGTTACGTTCACTTGTCTATCGTATCAGAAAGGCAACTACGCCTGAAATAATACTTAACAATAGTAAGACAGGATATCAAATAGGTTTAAAAATATAATCTAAATTCAGTATATTCTCCGAAAACTGAATTGAGTACTATGCGTATATTATACTCATCACAAATACTCTTCACAATACTCAAGCCCACACCAAAACCACCAGAATACTCTGTACCCCGTTTAAATTTGTCAAAAATCTTCTTTTGTTGTGCCTCTTCTATACCAATTCCTTCATCTTTTATTATCAAAACATTGTCTTTAAGTACAATCTCTATTTTAGATTTGGGGGAGGAGTACTTAATGGCATTGCCTATAAGATTACCAAAAAGTAACGTGGCTTGTGCCTCAGGAATAGAAAACAATGTAGATTCAAGTTTTACGTCAAAAGAGATACGTTTTATCTCTGCAAGGGCACAATAGTACGCTACACTTTTTTCCAATGTTTCTTTCATATCTAGGGCTTCGGCTATCTCTTTTTTATTTGAGAAATTGAGGTAGGTTAAAGAACGGTAAATGTCATAGAGTTGCTTGGTACTTATGGAAATGTTGTTCAACATTTTAGAGGTACACTCACCTTGTTTGAGTGCCAGTTTAGTGGACATTGACAAAGAGGTGATGGGAGTGTTTAGTTCATGCGTAATGTCATTGATAAAACGCTCTATCTGTGCCACACGCTGATGTACAGGCTTCATGAAAAGTTTTGAAAGTACCCAGGCTATGAGCACCACAAAACATGCTGCCCACAACAACACCTTAAGTACACGAGAACGTAGTAACGTTAGTTCTTTCCCCAGGCTATTGGACTGTGCCACCACATACGCGATATTGAGGTGGTCTTTAGGAGCATCTGATATGAAAATGGTATAACCATTTTGCATAAAGTAGCCCTCTTTTTTCATTAAATCTTTGTTTAGTAAATCTTTTTCGTCAAGCTCTGGTACTACCAAGCTACCCTTGACTACCTTTCCCTCGGTATCAATCAGCGCCAAATGTATACCCTCAGGTACTTTAGACTCATGTAAGGGTTTCCCCTGCATGTGTGCCATGATGATATCGCCTGCTATCACGTCAGAAATATGCTGTAATTTATAATAGGTTTCATTTTGAAAGGCGTTTTTTTGTGCCGTATAATACCAGTAGCCAATGCCTGCTAAAAAGAGAAGAGAAGAGATAATATACAATCCGAGAAAAGAGTAAAAGGATTTTTTTTCCAAATCATTCATATCGGTAGCCTAAACCTCTTTGTGTGACTATCTTTTCACTCCCTATCACCTCTCTAAGCTTTCTAATGTATGAACGCAAGGTTGCATCACTTGGAAGTTCATCAAACCCCCAAATGTTCTGCACCAACTCTTCTTGACTAATGAGCCTTTGAGGATGTGCGATGAAGTAGTCTAAAATCTTTGCTTCTTTTGGGCGTAACCCTTGCTCTTTTTTTCCATCACTTACAAGATGTTTACGAGGGTAGTACGTCAACGTTTCACTAATCTGCATGGGTACATCCTGCTCTATATGAAACAATACCCTACTCTTTTCAATGCGAAGCTTCAACTCTTCTAGCTCAAAAGGCTTACGTATGTAATCATGTGCTCCCGCATCAAAGCTCTCTTTTAAGTGTTTTGTATCGGCATACGCTGTGATGATAATAGCAGGTGTTGTATCATTAAAAGAACGTAACTCTTCCAGTAGTTCCACACCTGACTTCCCTGGAACATTAATGTCAAAGATGAACAAGTCATAACGCTTTTCATCAATGAATTCTTGCGCCTCAGCAGAGTCAAATGCCCTATCTGTTTCATAAAATCCTTGCAGATAATCTGCCACTATCTCCCCTAAAACGGGGTCATCTTCCATGAGTAGTATTTTCATATTTTTTCCTCTATTTTTCTGCTACTATCATAATGCTTTTATGTGTATAGTATGTGCACATAAAGTATTATCTCTCAAACCCATCACGCCAACAACTACCAAGATGCACCAAAAAATCTTTCACCTTTTCGTCTTTGCATGTATAGGATTGTATTTCTTTTTTAGTTATGGCTATAGCATTTTGACATTTCTGTATAACCTCACCATACTCCTTATCTGTCAATCCACAAGAAAGTTTGGCAAATGTTTTATAGGTTTTTTGTTTCCACCATAGTTTTGCATCACTCATACGCAGTGCAGGAATATCTTTTTTTATGTAGCATGTCGTTGTTATCACATCGTAAATAGGTGCCAAACGGGCATCTTCATAATCATTTTCATAAAGCACCCCATAGTTTTTAAGATGTCCATCACCATTACGTAAAAAATGGTTCATGACAAGTGCTGTAAACAATGATTTTATGGCTCTTTTTCTATGAGGGGGAGAAACAACATCCTTTATCACCCTTATTACCTCTTCATAAGAGCCTTCATATTTATCATCGGTACCTCGCCCTGTCAGGACACACATATCTTCAAAGCCTAAGTATTTTCCATTTTCCATGATATCGAAACGTTTCATCACAAAAAGAGACAAATCATCATTAATGTAAAACTCAGGTGTCTCGAGTCCAGCATGCTGTATTGCACGCATACAAAAGTATTCATTGAGTGCCAGTTGGGGGTACTCTGCCTGCCATGATTTTACAATGTAGTGTTCAAAATGCATCGTCGTTTTATTTTGTGCAGTGAGCAATAATTTAGGTTGCACACCAGAAACACCTGAGCGTATAGCAAAGCGTTCCATAAGTTCTTCAAAAAGATTCTCTTTTTCTGAGTTAAGTATCTCATCTAAACTCAAATTACTTTGAGAGATTGCAATCTCTTGAAATTTAACACGCCCCAAAACATAAGGACCAATAATCTTCAAAAAACCCATATCGTCCATTTTTTCTATTTTGGAAAAATGATTTTTAATCACCTCACGCAATGCCCCTTCGGGCATATTCATTTGAAAAATAGGATGCAAAGTTTCACTTGTCCAACTCTCACTACGAATAGGCATGGTAAGGCTTATAATACCTTTGGCATCTGTACTATAATTAAAGACATATTTTTCTTCTCTATGCAGATGACCTACTTCCTCACTATTAACAAATACTTTCATCTTGCTCCCTCTACTCTTGTAACTCTTCTAACGTTCTAGGTCTACCTTTAGGTCGCAAGGAGAGTTCCTGACCTAACAAATCAAGAATTGTCACCACCTTTTTAATACCTACTTCATCTATAAACCCGTTTTCTATTTTACTTATCGTACGTTTGCTAATACCTGAATACTGTTCAAGCATATCCTGTGACCACTTTTTCTCTTGTCTAAGTTTTTTAATCTGCTGTCCAAGTTCAAGTATATTCAATCATCTCTCCATAAGAAGTATAATTCATATATTATATTAATTTAGCTTAATTATGAATTATACTTCTTTTTTAAGCTTCCTTTTACAACTCCAAATTCCTCAACCGCAAGGAATTAGCTATCACAGAAACAGAGGAAAAACTCATCGCAGCTGCTGCGATTATAGGGGAGAGTAAGATGCCAAATACTGGATATAAGACACCCGCAGCGATAGGTACACCTATGGCATTGTAAATAAAGGCAAAGAAAAGGTTTTGACGGATGTTAGACATCGTACCGTGGCTTAGCTTTATAGCACGGATGATACCTGTTAAGTCACCTTTCACCAACGTCACTCCTGCACTTTCCATCGCAACATCGGTACCTGTACCCATAGCTATACCTACATGCGCCTTGGCTAAAGCGGGAGCATCATTTACACCATCTCCTGCCATGGCTACAGTTTTACCTTCTTCTTGTAGTGCTGTGACTACTTGAGACTTCTGTTCTGGTGAAACTTCTGCTTGCACCCTGTCTATGCCTAGTTTAGAGGCAACTGCTTCTGCAGTGGTTCTATTGTCTCCTGTAAGCATAACTACGGTGATACCTTCTTCATGAAGTTGCGCAATCGCTTCAGGCGTACTCTCCTTGATAGGATCCATCACACCTATGATACCCGCAGCTTTTCCATCAAGTGCTATGAGCATAATGGTTTGCCCTTCTTTTCTATAGTTTTCTGCTTTGTTTGGTAAGTGTCCTGCTACTATGTCAAGTGAATCAAAGAGTTTAGTATTACCAATCGCTACCTTCATCCCATCTACTTCACCTGTCACACCTTCACCTGTGATAGAGTTAAAGTTTTCTGTTTTACTAAGGTTGATACCTCTTTCTTTAACACCATCTACAATGGCTTCTGCCAAAGGATGTTCACTGGAGAGTTCTAGTGTTGCAACGACCTTTAAAAGTACATTTTCATCTACTCCTTCTTCTACCTCAACAGTAACAAGTTTAGGTTTACCCTCTGTAAGTGTTCCCGTTTTATCTACCACTAGCGTATCTACTTTTTCCAGCACCTCTAAAGACTCGGCATTTTTGATAAGCACACCCATAGAAGCACCTTTTCCAGTACCCACCATAATAGCAACTGGAGTAGCCAAACCCAAAGCACAAGGACAAGCGATGATAAGCACAGCTACTGCACTTACTACTGCATATGCTAATTTAGGTTCAGGTCCCCAAATATACCACCCCGCAAAGGCTAAACCTGCGATAAGGACAACAATAGGTACAAAATATCCAGAAACAATATCTGCTAGTTTTTGTATAGGAGCACGTGAACGCTGTGCATTCGCAACCATATCTACAATCTGAGAAAGTAAAGTATCTGCACCGACTTTTTCTGCCTGTATGAGTAAAGAACCTGTGGCATTAACCGTTGCACCTATCACTTTATCACCCTCTTTTTTAGCAACAGCTATAGGTTCCCCCGTCACCATAGATTCATCTATATTACTTTCACCCTTAGTGACTACACCATCTACAGGTATCTTGTCTCCCGGTCGTATACGTAAGATATCACCCACTACTACATCTTCTAAAGGTACATCCATCTCTGTACCATCGGCTTTTACAAGTCGTGCAGTATTTGGAGCAAGTCCAAGTAGCATCTGTATGGCTGTATTGGTTTGAGAACGTGCACGCAGTTCAAGTACCTGCCCTAGTAAAACAAGTGCTACGATGACTGCAGCAGCTTCAAAATAGACATCCACAAGTCCCACCCCTGTAGATGTTTGCATCTGCATTTGAGGAGGGAAAATAGAGGGTAGGAAGAGTGCTACTAAACTATAACTATACGCAGCACTAACGCCTAGTGCAATAAGTGTAAACATATTAAGATTCCATGTCTTAACAGAATTTACACCTCTTACAAAAAATGGCCATCCACCCCAAAGTACCACAGGTGTTGCGAATACAAACATAATCCACTGTACCAAAGACATTTCCAACCATGAAGGCAATAAACTTGGCATAAGGTCAGCCGTCATCGCTAAGAGAAACACCAGAAATGCCAAAATACTACTTACTTTAAAACGGCGTGTCATATCATCTAGCTCAGAGGTGTCTTCCTCGCCAAGCTCAGCCACCATAGGTTCAAGTGCCATCCCACATTTAGGACATGCCCCTGGTCCTTTTTGTTGAACTTCAGGGTGCATAGGACAGGTATATATAGCATCAGTGTATTCCGGTTTATTTACTTTCTTTTTCGATATATCTGCATATTCTAACGTCGCACAAGAAGGACAGTCCTCTTCTTTCTCATGTGTATGTATATAGAGATATGGATGCTTGTCAAACTTTCCTTGACAGTTCGTAGAACAAAAATAATACGTTTCATTATTTTCTATGCTTTGAAATTTTGTATCTTTTGTAATATCCATGCCACATACGATATCTTTAATTTTTACATCCATCATACACTCCTTCATCTATTGATATAGGATTATGATAGAGCTTTAACGTGCATAGAGTGTGTACATTTAAATATGTTTTGGTGCAGATAAAATCTTTTTTACAAATACATTATTGGGATCAAGAATCAATATGTTTTCATAGAGTTCATGCAAGTAGTCGTGTTTGGTTGCTTTATAAATGACAGCCAAAAGTTC
Source organism: Sulfurovum sp. (assembly GCA_027012955.1). Taxonomy (GTDB): domain Bacteria; phylum Campylobacterota; class Campylobacteria; order Campylobacterales; family Sulfurovaceae; genus Sulfurovum. The sequence goes on along the minus strand of JALUYL010000057.1, from coordinate 26,327 downwards.
TAAGTAACTTACATCTGTAGGGTAGAGTGCCAACATTTTTTGTACGTTGGACAATGCTTCTGGGTATTTTTTCTGTGCGATGAGTGCTTGGGTGGCATACATATTGGCATAGTAATTATAATAGTCTTTTTTGAGTATCTCATTGCTAAGTAATTCTGCATCTGTAAAAGAAGCGGTTGCCAAGTATACAGAGATAAGTCCTAACTTCGCTTCTATAGAATAAGGGCTAGTTAAGGCTGCACTTTTATAATATGTTTCAGCATTTTTATACTTTTTATCCAGATAAAAAAGCCAAGCAAAACGTAAATTTAATGTATATCCTTTAGGGTATTTTGCATACAGTGGAGCCAGTACTTTTAAGGCTTCACTGTAGTTCCCTACCCCTTCATAATCATAAGATTTTGTGTAAAGATTTTTAATCTCATCATCTACATGCTCAGCATACAAAGAAAGGGTTAAAAATAAAAGGACAATATACTTCAAAATATCTCTTTCTTAAAAACTATATGTGTACGTCAAAAGTGCCACACTGTATGAGCCATCTGCAGTACTTAAAAACTCTCTATACTTGTTTACTTCATAACCAATAGCCAAAATACTACTAGGTGTAAAATAATACCCTAATTTTACACCATACCCTGAATTGAGTACATCTTTTGTGTTAAATACTGTATTTCCACCATCTTTTACACCTGTAATCATTTGACCACCATAAAATTTAGCATTTACAAAAAAGTTCTTATAGTAGAGTGTATCTTGCACCTCATATGAATAATAATTATTTTTCGTATAATCATTGGTATGTACCCAGTTTCCTGCTATATGAAGTGTATTACGTGTATTGATATCTATGGATTTTGAAAAAGTAAAACTCGGTGTAATTTGAAGCAACGCTATCTTTTTAGATATATTTCTATCATTAAAACCATCTTTAAACACAGAATAATATGTTTCTAATGCATAACTATATTTGTCATATCCATCCCATCTGTTTTCTCCAAATGTCAGGATAAATGTATTGCCATTTCCAAGGTCAGTATCGGTTGTACTAATATGATGTAAGCCTAGTTTCAAAAAGTGTGTGTCAGAGTAAAAGCTATACGCAACTGTAAAATCATCTTGTACCAAATTACTTGTTGTTGCATTTTTATATTTTATATTTGTTTTTGCATAATCCATTTCAAAAAGATAATCTAAGTTTCCATAACTAAAATAAAGACCTGCCATCTTTCCATTGTCTTTAGTAGACTTGCTGGGAGAGCTATCATACTGTAGGCTTGCTGCATAAGGCAGAAGTGTTGTCACTTCTGCAAAAAGTGACCCTGTCATCATTAGGGTTCCGAGGAGTAGTTTGTGTGTTAGTTTCATTGTGTTTCCTTGTGTAATTTCACCCACATTATAAACCACTAATGTTACTTCATTGTTACCCCGACTAAGCTACCCGACGCAGTACTACATTTTTATACGCTATAGTTTTAAAGCCTTTTTTATTTGACTCCAAGGTTACTTTGCCATTTTCTGAGCGTATTGTCTCAGAAGTGAGCGTATACTGCTGTTCTAGCCTTGCAAGATTTTTCTGTACGATAGATGCTAGTTCTAACATGAGCACTTGAAAACTCCCCTTCATAAGGTTGAGAGGAAGGTAATCTTCGTAGGTCACAAAGTCCTTACGTACAAACGGAATACGCGGGGAGAGAATAAACATTCTTTTTAAATGAGATTCAACACCACTATAGTGATAAAAATAAAACTGTGTCGGAGTACTGTTAAAGTAGAGTTTATTGTGTTCGTAGTCTTCAAAGTAAAACTCCCCCAAAGTATTCATTTTTACGCTAAAAGTATAGCTATCTATATACTTTTCATCAATGAAGATATCATACGTATATTTTTCATCTAAAATAAACAATAGTTTAGACTGAATACTTTTATCTATAATCACAGAAGAGACATTTTCATCATGTTTAGGTACTGCATTAGAGACTAAGACATTCTCTTGATAATACTCAGTAAAACAAAACTCTCTAGTAAACCCTCCTAAAACACCCACATCTTGTACCTGTATATGGATGTGTGGTTCAGGGGAGTAGCCACTGTTTCCACATTTGGCTAAAGGCGTGTTCACCTTTACATAATCTCCTATATTGACATTCAGTGAGTGTTGCATCAAGTGGCTAATCTCTATAAAATAACCACTTGGACTACGAAGTATAATATAGTTCCCCCAGTTATTGACCCTATCGATACTGCCTATATAATTGTCCTCCAAGTCATGACGGACATCCACTACATATCCATCGATAGGAGACAATACAGATTCGCCAAAACAATAGTATTCATCTAAATGTACGCCTTCCCCCTGATAACTTTTGCCTTTTTTGCGTTTCACAAAATCATAGGCATAAGCATATTTCCCTTTATGTGTCCACTCCCCATCAAAGGCTTGATACACGGACCATTCTCCTGAAAAAGGCAATGCTACCTTTGCATGGATAGCCCCAAATCTAAATATAGTATTTAAATAATGTGAAAGCGATGCTTCGGGTGTTGACTTGATGTTATAGTTAAACTCTTTGTAGTACGTAATAGATAAAATAAATATAACCGTAATCACCGTAAGGTTAAACGGTAAGGTAAATACAGGGATAGCATAATAATGAAACAACGTCCCAATGGCATCTGTCAATAATACACTCATGACTATCGCTATCAGACTGATGATAAAGTTTTTTAAAGTTGGTAATAAAAAAATACCACACAAAGCAATAGCTACCAAAATATAATTGAACGCATAAGGATCATACAGTGCTTGTTCAAAAGAACCTATGAAGAAGCTATGACTCAATACTCCAAAATAAAAGCCTACAGTAGACATCAGAAAAATAATTCTAGAAAAGTACAGTACCACAAGAAGTAACAATAGCCCTGCTAAATTATTGGGTAAGAAAAATATGGTTCCCACAGATTTGAAATAAGCACTGAGTATTAAGGGTAGACTTATGTCATACATTGTGGCATGATTGACAAGGGTTGTATAGAGTGTTGAGTACTTTAAAGATGCCAAATAAACAAACATCGTAACGATAGAAAAGGGCAGTGACAAGATAGGTATTTTATACAGACTAAACAACCTGTTTAGCATAAAAGAAAACATAAATGCAAAAGCAGACGCCACGGCGATGAGTACAATGCTTTTAAAAGAAACTTCAAAGATATACCCTATACCCATGCCTACAAGCAATGAGTTATAAATATAAAAACCATATTCCAAATAGTGGTCTTTTATCTCTATAAGTTTTGCAAACAGTACCGTAGTCAGCACAGCAATCAAACCACTTAATGCCACAGAGGGGTTTAAAAATGTAATAGCAAGGACTAACACACCTGCCACTCTATTGTTTAAAAATAAAATGGCGCTATAGGGTTTTAATATTTCTTTCATTAAGACTTTGTAAGATTTCATGTCTTTTTAGTTTAAACCTCTTTATAATTAATGGTTGCTAAATCATCTACTTCTTTGATGAGTCTGGGTTTACCCTTAGTATCTATGAGTACAACCGCTGGCTTGTAGCGGATAAACTGCATAGCTTGCGTATAGTTATATGCACCCACAGGTGAGATACTCAAAATACTTCCTCTGTCGAGTGCAGGTAACATAAGGTTCTCTTCAATAATATCAATATTCATACACAGTGGACCGTTAAGCATAGAAGGTTCATTTTCTCCTTCATATCTTTTATCAAGTTCGATGTTGAAATTGTACCAGGTAGAAGTATACAGTAGATTGACACCTGCGTCCAAGACATAGCCTTTTTTACCATCAGGAAAACGTTTCCAACCTTGTACAGACGTTAAAAGGTAGCCTGCCTCATCGATGAGATGGCGACCTGTTTCCAAGTAGAGTTTTGGCAGAGTGTCACTGGTATTAAACTCATAAATGGCACCTGTAATGGCTTCAGCATAATCATCAACAGTTGGGACTATTACCTCAGCAGACTGATACACACCTTTTAGGTTACTTTTACTAGCAAATCCACCCCCTAAATCGATGTAGTCTATTTGGGCATTAAATGCTGACTCTACTTGCGTTTTGAGTTGCATGATTTTCATCGTAGCAACTCTATAGGCATTTGCATCTAACATAAAGGTACCAATATGACTATGGATACCTACCAAATACACTTTTCCTTTGTCATACATGCGTTCAATGGCATCAAAAGCTTCTCCATTTTCAAAGTTAAAACCAAAACGACTCCATTGAGGATATACCCCTGTATCCATATTGATACGTATGGCTACGGGAATACGTATGCCTAACTCATCTGCTATTTCTTCCAAGTCTCCAAGTTCAAAAAGGTTATCTACATGTATCTTAGCCCCTTCCTGTACTGCTATTTTCAAGTCTTCTTTTGGCTTATATGGACCATTGAAAATAATATCTTTTCCTTCTACACCTAATGCTCTGGCTTTTTGATATTCAAATTCACTCACAACCTCTGCGATAGAGCCTAAGTCATGATAGATTTTACAAATGGCATTGAGATAATTGGTTTTATAACTCCACGAGAACTGTACATCAGGGTAACGTGATGTAAATGCTGTATTGAGTGCATGGTATTTCTCTTCTATCGTTTGCTGAGAAAAAACAAACAATGGACTGCCAAACTGCTCGGTTAATGTATCTAAATTGACACCATCTATGTGCTGTCTAATTTTTTGTGTTTTTAAAGGGCTTCCATATTTTGAAGCCATAGCAAAATCAATTTTGTTTATCGTTGGTTTTTCATATGTGTGTGTCATCATTCTTTCCTATAATTCTTTTTTACTTAAGAGCGTTGTAAAATCTGTAAAATCTGTGACCAATTCATCTACAAAACGTACATACATTTTATTTGAAGGGTATTCAAGCTTTGTTTCTACCTCTTTACCTGCCATAATGTCCGTAAGCATTTGAGGTAAATTAATGCCTATAGACGTAGCAAAATACAACCATGCAGGGAAACGAGGATTGATTTCAATCATATAGATATGGTTCATATTAATCATACATTCTAACTCGAATGGTCCCTTCCATGAAGTCGATTTTGTAAAATCTTTTGCAATTTGAATTAACTTTTCATTTTGGATAGTAATCCCTGTCCATATTTTCCCTATCTGCGTTGTTGTAAGTTTTTTAATGGCTACGGCACCCTTTAGTTCACCTTTTCCATCGGCAACACCTACAAGATTTATCTCCTCACCCACTACCACGTCTTGCACCAAAATAGGAAATCCCCATTCGTTAGAGATTTTATAAAAAGCTTCTATCGCAGCATCCAAGTTATAGACTTTGTATGCCTTATAGTAATTTCCTTTTATCATCAAAGGGAACTGTGTTTCTGTACTAATTTTCACGAGCTCTGCTAAAGAACTAATCTCATGCGTTTTAGGATAGGTAATATCTAACTGTTTAGAAAGTACATCTAGCTTGTTTTTATTTCTAAGTTCAAAGTTTTCTTCAGACGGCAAACAAAGCTGTATACCCATCGCATTGATTTCATCTTGATATTTAATATATAAAGGCAATTCTGCATCAAGATTAGGGATAATCGCATCGATACCCTCTTTTCCCTGTATCTCCAATAGACGAGACTTTAAGGCTTCAAAACCTAAAGAAGGATAAGGCATCAAATATGTCTTGTCCACCATCTGCATAAAGTTTCCCGGTTCATTGGGATCATACGAAAATCCAATGAGTGTATGATTTTCTTGCAAACTCTTGATAACAGGTATGCCTGGGGCAGGGTTATCTGTATTGTTCAACCCACTAATGGCTATTTTCATACCATCAGTCCATAGATTTTAAGTTTTGACATAAAATCACTTACATCAATAAAAAGCGCATCTTTAGAGATACTATAACGCTCCGCTAAAATCTCGATGATTTCTGGCTTCTTTTTTCCCTCTTTTAGATACTTTAAAATTTCTATCCCTACATCATTTAACTGATAGCTATTCCCCATCATAGGATGAAAAGCCATCTTGTTTTCATCTAAAAGTAATTCATTGATTTGTTGCATATTTTTTCCTTTATGTTCACACATTTATCGTTATGATAGCCATATTATATGGACAATATGTTAATACTTTGTTACCTCCAATATACACATTACATACACACTATCGATGTAAACTAAGTGATACGCTTTTGGTTTTAAGTGTATAATATGCTTATCTAAATACAAAGAAGCTTCTCATGCACTCCTCTTCTCTACTAAAAAGACGCCTTATTGGACTTGATGTATTTAAGGGATGGGCTATCGTATTTATGATGGTATTTCATATCACTTTTGATTTGAATTACTTTCATTTTATATCAGTTGCAGTACATAAAGAGATATTTTGGGTGAACTTTCGTTACCTCATCGTCGCAATGTTTTTAGTCTCTGTAGGCATCAGTTTAACCTTGGTTCATAGTCCCACAATACTTTGGTCTAAGATGTTCAAACGTACACGCATTTTGGGTGCAGTTTCTCTTGTAATTACGGTAGCAACTTACTTTGTCTTTCCTCATTCATGGGTCTACTTTGGCATTATACATTTCATCTTGCTTGCTTCATGGCTGGGTCTTCCTTTTTTACCTTACCCAAGATTGGCATTAGGCACTGCTATTGTCATCCTTATAGGCAGTGCTAAAGGATGGTTACATACACAGTGGCTCTTTGCACTGCTTAAAACCCCACTGCATCTTCCCCCTACCTACACAGAAGATGTACTCCACCCTTTTCCATGGTTTGCCGCAGTGCTTATAGGTATCGCTATGACACAGTATGGATGGAGTTACACCTTTTTCAAACACACATTTTGGACCTCAAAAAACAAGTTTAATACCCTGCTCTCTTTTTTAGGAAGACATGCATTACTCGTTTATCTCATTCATCTACCCCTGTTTTTCGGGCTATTCATGTTGATATATAAACTGAAATACTGAGGAAGAATTTACAGAAAATTTTTGACGCTATCCAGAGTCCTTTTTCGAGGACTACACTCACTCTTATCTTTCATTATAGTATCTGCTAACACTAAAGTAACAAATATCTTGTATGATGTCATTTCCATAAAAACAAAAAGGAAACAATATGTCATACGTATTTTCAAAATTTATAGCTATATCGCTGCTTACTCTATCGCTTACAGGATGTGGGCCAATGATGATGTCAATGATGCCTAATTCCAATGGTAAATGTGGAGGAATGATGAATATGCAAAAGAAAGATAGTATGAAATGTTCTTCAGATAAGAATATAGAAAAATAAGAAAGTAAACGCTTTACTGTAGTGTAAAATACTCGTTACCTTACACTACACATTTCATAAAAACACGTTGCATACAAGAAATCTATTTCCATCTTATATAACCATTAACTATTGTAAGTTATAATCTTTTTACTTTCAAAAATATAAGGACAACAATGTTAAAAATAACATCTAAAACACTACTCGTAGCGGCTACTCTAGCTCTCCCTCTTGCACTTCAAGCACAATGTGGAAGTGCTGCACCAAGCGCAACAAAAAATGCACCCAAATCTGCAAAATGTGGACAAGGAAAATGTGGAGACTCTAAAACAGCTACTAAAAAAGCTCCTGCTAAAACAACCATCGCGGCACATCAGGCAAACTCTGAAGCACTTACCTTACTAGCAACGATGAACATGAGAGAAAGCTACAAAGGTATGATAAAACGTATCACACAGATGCAAGTACAATCAAACCCTCAACTCAAAGCCATAGAACCTACTATAGAAGCATTTTTTACAAAATACATGGGTTGGGAAGCACAACGTGGAGATATAGCAGCACTTTATGCTAAGAACTACACAGTAGAAGAGCTCAAAGAACTCAACAAATTTTACCAAACGCCACTAGGACAAAAAACAGTACAAATCATGCCACAACTAGCAGCAGCTTCTGCACAGATAGGTCAAAGTCGTATGATGGAACACATGCCAGAGATGAAAGCTATGGTAGAAGCAGAGCTTAAAAAACTCACACCTGCTAAAAAATAAATCTTCTAAATCTTCACTCTCGCTTGCAGGGCACGTGAGAGTGACATAATATCTATATTTTCAAGCTCAACACCTGTTGGCACACCTTGGGCTATCTTTGTAAAGCTTATATCCAATCCTTGTAACTTATCTTCTATATAAAGTATCATGGTATCGGTTGCGATACTCGGTGGAAAGGCAAAGATGATTTCATCGACTCCCCCTACAGCATAAAAAAGATGTGCTTCATCAAGATCACGCACTTCAGAAACTACATAATACACACCCTTAAACTGCCCACTCTCTTCTATAGTCAAAATGTCTTTAGCAGACTGGACTATGCAAAGTTTAGAGCTATCTCTGTAAGGGTCTGAACAGATAGTACAGAGTTCATCTTCACTCATGTTATGGCATTTAGAACACTTTTGTATGGTGTTTATAGCAGTTTCAAGTGCATGTGCCAGCTTCATAGCAGCAAAGCCATCTACCATAACAGCATGGTATGCCATACGAATGGCAGATTTTTTTCCTATAGAGGGCAAGGACTGAAAAGCATCCACTAGGTTTTCAAATGCTTCTATTTTATAGTGTTTTGGCATTAGTCTCTCATATAGTCCGATGCTTTGGAGTACGCTACGACAGACTTAATGAAAGTCACTACTTTTTGGTGTTCAGGATGCACATCATATGCATCCAACCCCTCTTTACCTTCAAAGACTGCGATGATACTCAAATCCATCGCTCTATCCGTCTCTATAAAGTTCACACCCACATCTATGCTTCTTAGACTCGGTACCGCTCCCATAAGATTTTCAAGCATCTGTTTGGCTTGTATAATATTGGCTTTTTTATTCTCTTCTTTAAATTTAAACATAACGATATGTACAAGCATTTTAAACCTTTTAAACTCTTTTGGGGCATTATAGCAAATTTATGGTAGAATTCGCGAAAATAAAACGAAGTGGTCGGTCTACCGATTATTTCTTTAGTAAAATTATTCCCACTTTTATGGAGAAATATCTATGACAGAAATGTGTTATTATGAAGTATTGGAAGTTAGTAAAGATTGTTCGGGAGCTGAACTGAAAAAAGCCTACCGTAAACTAGCGATGAAATACCACCCAGACAGAAACCCCGATGACAAAGAAGCAGAAGACAACTTTAAAGTTGTCAATGAAGCCTACCAGGTACTTTCAGATGATGAAAAACGTTCTATCTACGACCGCTATGGTAAAGCAGGACTCGAAGGTCAAGGTGGCATGGGTGGCGGTGGCTTTGGTGGAGGAAATATGGATGACATCATGGAGATGTTTAACTCTATGTTTGGTGGTGGGGGTGGTGGCTTTGGTCGTCAATCACGCCGTGACCCTAGCCAAAAGTATGCCCTAGACTTTGAGATAGAACTTCAACTAGAGTTCCATGAAGCAGTCTTTGGTTGTGAAAAGCAAATAGACATCACCTATAAAACCTCTTGTGGTGACTGTAAAGGTACAGGTGCCAAAGATGCAAAACTAGATACCTGTGACTATTGTAAAGGACAAGGACAAGTACTTATGCGCCAAGGACCTATGCAGTTTGCACAGACCTGTCCAAAATGTCAAGGGCAAGGACAAAGTATCAAAGAAGCCTGTGGAAGCTGTAGTGGTAAAGGTTTTCATGTCAAAGAAGATACTGTCACAGTCAACATCCCAGCAGGTGTTGATTCAGGTAACAGGCTTAGAGCACAAGGCTATGGTAACGAAAGTAAAAGTGGTCAGCGTGGTGACCTCTATATGACTTTCATCGTAGAAGAAGATGAACACTTTATCCGCAATGGGAATGACATCTATATAGAAGTACCCGTATTCTTCACACAAGCCATACTTGGTGAGACTATCTCTATCCCTGCATTAGATGGAGAGTTGGAGTTAGAACTTAAACAAAGTAGCAAAGACAAAGAACAGTTTATCTTTCATGATGAAGGTGTTGCAGATGTCCATGGGGGACGCAAAGGTCGCCTGGTTGCACAAGTACAGATGATACTCCCAAAGAAAATCAATGAAGAACAAAAAGAACTCCTCGAAAAACTCCAAGAGAGCTACGGGGTAGAGAGTCGCCCTCACAAATCTACATTTGATTCTGCTTTTGACAGAGTTAAGTCTTGGTTTAAGGGATAATCATTTTATTAAGGGTGGTGGATAAATCCACCCTACGTGTTATTGAACTTTTTGCTGTAGTATGACTTTACTCTCTGATTCTGTGAAATCTGCCTTATCACTTCGTGTGTCATAAGCTATCACATATATTTCATCACCACTTTGCAGATAGTTATGCTCACCAAACTCTGCATAAGCTGTAGCACCTATGGAGATAAGTGCTTGTTTCGGATACGCACTATTTTTAAGATGTAATGCGATATCTTCTAGTGGCCCAAAGTCTTTTTGCGTATTCATCTTATCTATGAGCCAATTTTTGAGTCTCGTATAAAAATATGAATACCCAAGCAGTGGAGCATCTACTCCATAAGGGTACACAATGTCATCACGCTTCACAAAAGAGCAAAGGTGGTAGTTGTCCATTACCCCACCCTCTTCAAAGCTGTCTATGGCTATCCACTTGTCTCCTATCCCCTTAGAGTTTTCTCCCCAAGACTTCTTCTCAGATATTTTCTTTGCACCTTCTTTACGTATGGTACAGTCATTAAATGTAGTAAATTGTTTTGCAACTAAGTCAATAACTTCATTTGCATCATTATAGACTATATCAAAGAGTACTGCTATCTCAGGTTCTACCTGTGCATTGGCTTCATACGTTGGTAACGTGAGGATGTTTGTCCCTATAGAGTAGAGCCCTAAAAAACTATCAGAATTAGGCAGATAAAAAGGAAATATACCTTTAGGGGCATCTGCTGTTTCAGTTACCACATTCTTAAAATCTTCAAGCTCACCTGCTTGTTCCAAATGATGTGCAAAATTACCCGCAACACCGAAGCATATAGTATCTTTTAATGGCATAGAAAAATCCTTCAATAATAATGTAGAAGTATATCTTAGTGATGATTAGTTTGTGTTTTGAAAATAAATGGAGTAAATGAAAATGAAGTGTATCTACTGCCCCTAGACAGTAGATAGTTAAAAAAGGTTAACTTAATTACGCGTTAGCTACTGCGTCTTTAAGTGTTTTACCCATTTTAAATTTAGGTGCAGTGTGTGCTGCTTTTGTATATGTTTTGTCAGTTCCTGGAACTTTACCTGATTTTTCTGCAACTTCTACAGTTGAAAATGTACCAAATCCTACCAAAGATACTGATTCTTTTTTTACAAGTGCTTCTGTAACAGAATCAATAAATGCTTTTACCGCTCTCTCTGCTGCTGCTTTGCTATCGAACTCACCATTCTTTTGTACTAGTTCTACGAAATCTGATTTTGTCATTTCTTTCTTCCTTTTGTTTAAGATGCAGCCATTATAGCACAACACTCTCTTAAGAAAAGATAAAAAATGAATAAAAATCCCTATTTTACGTGATTTATAGGTAATTTTGACATTTTTCTGCTAGCTATGATTTTAGGATGACAATTGAGTGACATTTAGAGAGAATAAAAAAGTGGTGCGCACGAGAAGATTTGAACTTCCACGCCCATAGGGCACTACCCCCTCAAGGTAGCGTGTCTACCGTTCCACCACGTGCGCACATAGACTAAAGCAGTTTAAAAGTACTACTGAGACTTTAAAAATGAGGGTAACAAAAAGTTGTGACGGGATTATATCCCCCACAACCTTTTAGACTCTTTAATTCAACAAGTTGAATGAGCCAACTGCTGAAGTTAACTCAGCGTTAGCGTAGTATAAAGAGCTTTGCTCTGTTACGTTCTATCCAATAAATGGGTTAGCGTAAAGAGCGATAAGAGCAATTACCAATGTATAGATAACTTGCGCTTCGATCATTGCAAGAGCAATAAACATTGTAGTCATTAGTTTACCACCAAGACCTGGGTTACGTGCAGTTCCTGCGATTGTTGCAGCAGCAGTGTGCCCCATACCGATAGCTCCACCAAGAGCAGCAAGACCAAGACCAACACCAGCAGCAACTACCGAGTAAGCTTTAATCATTGATTGACCGTCTACATCACCTGCAAACGCAACAGCACCAAGTGCTAAGAAAAGTAAAAAAAACTTTTTCATATTAAATCCTTTAAATTATAGATTTTAAGTCTCTTCGACTATCTCTCAAAGTCTGTTCGGATAGCGTAAACAATGTTTCCATTGCCAACAACCACATAAATGCGAGCTGTTTCCCTACTGATTACTTTAATCAACGCGAAATTATAGCTAAACTAGATTAAAGAGCACCGATAAAACAACTCCTGTTCAAAATTTTCACTCCTTTCTTCATCTCTATAAAGGGTATACTTAAAGGCTTAATGTTCCAAATAATGTGTAATGGCATCCATAAGGGTATTAAGCTTTTGTGGGTAGAGTAAAATATATTTGTCTAAGAATACTTCATTGTTGTAGAGGAAATTTTTGTGCATTTCATCTACAATTTCCTTCATATCATAGGCACCTATGGCACCTAAGATACCTTGTATTTCTCGACAGGCTGACTTCACTCGATCATAACGTTTTTCCTGTATCCATTTAGGTACTGACTCTGCCATATCTTGATAGACAAGCATAAACTCTTTAAGTGTTTCTTTATACAGTGCTTCACTTTCATCAGCAAGTTCTATACCCTTTACGATATCAAGCCCTTCTATCTCTATGCTCTTGTGTAAAGAGACTTCTCTTTGTGTCGGTTTTAAAAACATATCAAAGACGTTATAAAGTTTTTTAACATTCAAGGGTTTGGTAAGGTAAGCATTACCCCCTGCTTCAAACATTTGTTCTATCTCTTTACCCATAGCAAATGCGGTAAAAGTAACGATAGGCATGCTATCAAACATCTCTCGCTCTCTAATGTAATGTGTAGCGATAAGCCCATCCATCACAGGCATAGAAATATCCATTAACACAATGTCGAACTGTTTTCTCTCAACAAATAGCATATCTAATGCTTCTTGTCCATTGTTTGCAATCTCTATTTCGATACCTGATTTCTTGAGCACAGACACAAGGATTTTTTGATTGATTAAATTATCTTCAACAATTAAAAGTCTTGAGCCTTTAAAGTACGTAAAACAATCAATATCAATGTTCCGAGCTTCCTCTACAGGTTCTTTATACACAAGAAGTTTTTCAGGGTTTACAGGTCTAGGTATATCTACTATTGGTGTCGCAATAGGTTGCGTATGAACCTCAGTATCTTCCGTATTAAACTTAGCGATAAGTTCTACCATTTGTTCTAAATTCGATGGGGTTTGGAGGTAGCTATCAACGAGGGCATCTTCTTCATGCTCTCTTTTTGAGAAAATACTAGAAAATGCCACAATATAGATCTCTTTGTTACCTTTTACAAGTTTAAGATGTTCATTGCTGGTTGCATTAAAAAAGATATCATCAAGCACTACGATATCAAAGTCACTAAGGTTTATTTTTCGCTTATCTATCTCTTCGCGTTTTACGATACTCACATCATTATAAAAATAACCAAACAGTTTTTCTAACGATTTGCCTGTTGACACTTTATCAGAATAAATCAATACTTTTTTAGGTGCTAACCCTTCTTTAAAGCCAGCAAACTCCTGCAAGTTAGACTCATCATTTAAATGCATAGGAAGTTGTAAGTTAAATGTATTTCCTGAAGCCATGCCTCGTGACACGTCTATCGTCCCCCCTATCGCCAAGGTTAGTCGTTTAGCAATATAGAGTTGTAAGCCTTTTTGTTCATTACTTTGTTCATCATAACTTAGTTCAAACAATCCACTCAGTTGATCTTCGCTAAATCCTCTCGCACCATCGGTAATAGAGACATTTAAAATTAGTGTATTTCCTATAGCTTGGTCTGCACGGATATATAACGTCACTTTGCCTTGAGGCGTAACCTGTATAGCATACTCTAAAATATTATTAATAATACGGCTAAAATGTGTCACATCCCCTGTCAAATAACGTGGTACATCGGTATCTATATCAAAAATAAGTTCTGTGTTTCGTTCAGAAAAGGTATACGACAAATCAGCAGACACTTCATCGAGTACATGGCTAAAGACAAACTTTTCTTCGTGCTGTTCTACTTTATTGGCTTGAATTTTAAGTAATTCACGTAAATTATTAGCGGAAGTAAGGATTTCTCCTTCAACACTTACGTCTTCATTTGATGGTGTATCCACTAAGTTTTTACTAAGATTATAAATATTATCACTCAAGTCAGAAAGGAGTGCATTTTGTGTTGTTTCGCGCTCTTTTGCCTTACTAACTGTTTCTCTAAACTCTATACTTTGTTTAGAAAGCTTTGCCGTAAAATAAAAGTAAATCCCTACAAGTAATAAAAATAAAAATAATATAATAGCGATAAGATATAAATCGGGAATACCCGTCAGTAGTGAAGTTGGTGTTTGCGAGGACTGATTCATTGCATTATGACCTTAGTAAAATCTAATTTATCGTGTCTCTTCCTATAGAATAAATAGTAAGATAAATATAATTAGAGTATGCTAAAAACACAAGAATCATAAGAATAATCTATAGTTGTTTTACTCATTTGACAGTGCTACAGTATGAATCACTGTCAAAATGCAATATCTTATGCCAAAAAGTCTGGCGTTGCAAGCTCTACTTTTTTACCTTTTTGTTCCATAACTACTACGGTGATGGCATCACCTTCATTATAACGTTCAGGTAAATTGTTCACACGTTCTTTTGCCACTTTTGAGATGTGAAGTAAAGCATCAAAACCATCTGGCATTTCAACAAAAAGACCAAAGTCAACGATACGTTTTACTTTACCTTCATAACTTTCACCTACCTTATACTCCATCTGTTTTTTCACAGGTGAAGCAGCGATATTTTCTATATGTGCTTTAGCTTGGGCTACTTTTGTTTTGTCTCCACCAGAAAGTTTTACTCCACCTGCATCACGGTCAAGGTCAATACTGACTTCAAACTTCTCTATAATCTCACGTATCGTAGCCCCTGCTTTACCGATGATATCGACTATTTTAGAGGGGTGTACCAAAAAGTGTTCTGTACTTGGTAAGGCATCACTTACTTCAATACCCTCAGCAGCCTCTTCCATAAGATTTAAAATGTGATTTTTCCCTTGACTTGCCTTAGCGAGAGCATCTTTAAGTACAGACAGGTCAATGCCCCCTAATTTTATATCCATTTGAAGCGCTGTGATACCTTCATGTGTACCTGCCACTTTAAAGTCCATGTCACCATCATGGTCTTCAAGTCCCATAATGTCAGTAAGTACAGCATACTTCTCCCCCGCACTCACAAGCCCCATAGCAATCCCTGCTACAAGTTTAGTCGTATCAACTTCTGCTGCACGTAATGCCAAAGCACCACCACAGATAGTCGCCATAGACGAAGAACCATTAGACTCTAATATCTCAGATACCAGACGAATACTGCCATCATAGTCTAAAGGAATCGTCGGTTCCATCGCACGTTTACCTAAGTTACCATGCCCAAGTTCACGACGTCCTGGTGCACCGATGTATTTGGCATCTCCTACTGAATATCCAGGAAAATTATAGTGCACCATAAACTTTTCAGACTGAGAATTTTTTTCTGTGATGAGTTCATACATCTGTGCATCTTTTTTATCGCCCAAGGTCACGGTAACGAGTGCTTGTGTTTGTCCCCTTGTAAAGAGACAAGAACCATGTACTGAAGGCAAGATATTGGTCTCTATACTGATAGGACGTACTTCATCCATAGCACGTCCATCTGCACGTACATTTTTTTCAAGTATCATCGCACGTACGACACTCTTTTTATAGGCTTCGAGTACTTTAGCGACAACTTCTTTCTCTGATTCTTTTCCTTCTGACTCCAGTTTCTCCAAAATACGTGTACGTATTTTCTTTAACTCTGAAGAACGTTCAGACTTTGCCATATGCGCTATGGCCTGTTCTACATCTTGTGCATACTCAGTTTCTATCATACTATAGAGTGTTGTATCTACTTTCTCTTCCTCTATGACGAGTGCTAAAGGTTCACGAACCAACGGAGTAAAAGCATCAACAAAAGCATTGGTAGATTGCTCTATCGCTTCTGCTGCCATAGCGATAACATCAACTAACGCTTCTTCTGAAAACTCATTGGCACTTTGTACACCATCATTTTGGGTTGCTAAAGTACGCATTTCTATCATCACCACGTCTTTACCTGAACCCACCACTAGTAAATCTAACTCTGACGCTGCTTGTTGAGACAAAGTTGGGTTTATCACGATGTCATCTCCAACTGTTCCCACTCTGACTGCTGCGATACTTGTTTGTACGGGAATATCAGAAACATACAACGCTGCATTTGCTGCATGAAGCGCTGCGACTTGCATATCAACATCACTGTCGCTACTTACTACCATCACTGTAATCGTTACTGGGTAGTGAAATCCTTTGGGGAACAATGGACGTAATGAACGATCTACAATACGAGATGTCAACGTTTCAAAATCACCTGGTTTAGTCTCTCTTTTTATGAATCCTCCAGGGATTTTTGCTGAGGCATACGATTTTTCCATATATTGCACGGTAAGAGGTAAAAAATCTTCAGTGACCGCTTTTTCATCTATGGCAACGGCTGCAATGAGAACTGCTTTTCCTTGTCTGTACATCACAGCACCTGATGCCTGTTTTGCTATTTTATTAAATTCATATTTTTCATCAAGACTATTGACATTTATTTCTACTGTTTTTGCGTTCATATTTATTTATTTCCTATTCTATTAATTTCTATTTTTTTACTTTGTGTTTCATATTTGTTCACGATATCACATATCTCTTCAAAAGATAAGACTTCAAAGTTTTGATAGTAGTATTCTATCGAAATATAGTCTTGTATCTTATGAGGACAAAACACACCATCACATACCGTGAGTAAATTTTGGTAAACATTGATGTCTAAAATGGGGGTAGCAATATAAATATTTTTAGCCCCACGTGCGATGACTGACTTAAGTGCGACCATCATAGTAAGCCCAGTTTCTATACATTCATCTGCTAAAACAACATATTTCCCTTCTAAGGAAAGCAAATCTTTTCCTTTGCGATACTTATAAACATAGCTTAGTACTTCTTCTTCATATTTACGGTGGGCTTCGCTGTATACATAGTCTTCATTGATATCAAAGGCATCGACCAATGCTTTATGCATCACTACCTCTTCTGTCTCTGAAATCATAGCTATGGGTACTTCAGCATTATTGGGTGCCAAAATGGCTTCAGTGAGTAAAATGTCCATTTGAGCATTACATGCTTTTGCTATTTTATCTGCAAAATAGACACCTCCTTCACTCACTCCAATCACCACCGTTTCATTACTTGAGAGTAACTCTATGGGCAGTGTTTCTATCAGTTGTAAAGAAGCATCTTCTCTATTTTCAAAATAAATATTAGGGTTTAAATCGTTGGGCATAGTCCGCTCCTGGGTATTGTTTTGCTATCTCTTCATTATCAAAAGTATAACGAAACTCTTCTATGTAGTTCATCAAAAGGGTATAGGCATGATTTAACTGTTCCATTTTTTCTTCACTACCTCCCTGATCTGGATGATTTTTCTTTGCTAAAGAATAGTACTGTTTTTTAATCTCAGAACGACTAATAAGCTTAGGTAAAACCAATACATCTAAAGCTTTTTCTATCTCTTCTACGGGACCAAACACCTATTCTCCCGTACCTACACCACCAAAAGGGATGAAGTTAAATTGTACATAAAAGTTTGTGTCCGTTGTAACTCCCGTAGGTCTAGGTGTAATATTTTGCCTAATAGACGTGGAGACACTCCAACAGTCTCGATGATACGTACCACCAAAACGCCACTGTGTGCTTGATGCATTATTAAGATTATACGTAATCGCACCATCAAAAAGAAATCTATCATTATAGGTATAGGTAAAACTCAAATCTATGTCATTGGCTGCTGTAGCATTAGAGAGATCAGGAAGTACTTGGGTAAATGTATGTCCCACGGACAAAGAATAGCTCTCTTCATGTACCGATAGACGGGTTGAAGACTCTCTGAGCTTCCCAAACTCATGTGAATAGATAAGATTACTATAAAGTGACCAATTAGCTAGATTATATTGCATTTCATTACTCATGTCTACTAGTCCATAAGCTCTATTAATATAATATTTTTGACTAAACCTTTGATAAAATTTTAAATGCATTGCATCATCATAAAAATATTGACTCAAGTCAAAACTATACTGTTCTTCTGGTAAACCTACTGCAAAAAGTTCTTTTTGTCCTGCATCTAAAAATGAAAATTTTACAGGGTTTTGTGTCTCAACTCCTGGCTTGATGTAACGTATAGAGGGTTGCAATACATGGATGAATCCATCATATTGTTTGGTGAGATCCGTAAAAATATTTACATTATGGATGGTACTGTAGTACTCAAATTCATTGTAGTTAAAACTACCATTACCAAAGAAAAATTTACTATAATAAAAAGTTTCGCCCAAAGAAACATTTAAAAAGTCATCAAAAAATGCTGCGGTAAATTCTAAAGGCACCGTAAGTTCTGCTTGATGCATAGTAGCACCTTTTTTTCGTTCAAAATTGTTGACTTTAAAGTCTGCCCTATATGTAAAATTTTCGAGTATAAAATGATCTAAATATTTATGAAATTGGAGTGAAGGCAAGATTTGAATAGTTTCATCTTTTTTAACACCCACACGCGTATCGATAAAATATTTAGCATTAAGTCCCATATAGTAGTCATTATTTTGTACAAAATAATTAAGCCGTGACTCTTGCAAAGGGGTAAGTCCAAAGTGACTCAAACTACTTTGCTGTAAATTTAAATAGTCAATATCATTTAAAAAAGTACTGTTTATATACAGACCATCTTCATAGTATTGAGGAAGATACTTATCAAAAATATTTAACGATTCATAGTTAAATTCCAGACCAAAGTGACTGTCATTGGCTAGATTTTGACTTTTGGCGTAGCTGGCTTTATCTTTAAAATACCCTAAACGCAACTGTCCAGAAGACTCAGCACTGTCTACAAAACGGAAAGTACCATACATCCCTACAGATCTGTTGGTACGTATCTGAGGGTTAAACTCCATATCTATACTGTCCGATATCGCCCAGAATACAGGCTGTTCATAGAGGAACCCTTCTAAACTAGAGTAACCCAACGCAGGAAAAAGTAAGCCAGAACTTCGTTGTTTATCGGTAGAAAAAGCAAAATAAGGAGAATAAAAAATAGGTACATCCCATAAATACACTTTGGCATCATAGAGTTTTATATATTTGGATTTAGAATCATACAGTGACTTTGAAAAAACCATTTTCCAAAGAGGGTCATCTACGTCACAACTAGAAAGCATAGAACGCCCTAAAGTATAATTGCCATCTTTTTTATGGACATCCCCAGAAAATAGCCAAATATCATTCTCACTGACTAAAAAAAGTTCATCAAAACTGACTTCTTGGGTTTGGGTATAGATTTCCATATGGTTGGCATGTTCTTTGCTTCCCTCATATCCTATAATCTCTATTTTACCATCTAAAATTAAAAGTTTTTTTACTTTGTCATAGAAGGCAGAATTTGCTTTAATCACTGCATCATTATAGTAGACCAATACACCATCTTTAGCTCTTACAGATGTTTTTGTACCCTGTATCTTTTTGGCTGTAATTTCAATAGTGTTATTGGTTGTTGCAGCATATAAAAAAGCACTAAAGACATAAAAAATGATAATAGAAATTTTCAATCTATGTAAACCCACTCTTTACACCACACTAACTAAAATACACCAAATCATCCCCATCATGTAGCCTAAAGTGCCTGATACGCGATATCTGTCCGACACTGTTTTCCTGCAAAATGTACTTGCCCTACTAGCATATAGGCACGTTTTTGTGCTTGGGCTATGCTGTCACCTACACCTACACATACAAGTACTCTTCCTCCACTTGCATAGAGTTTTCCATCGTCACCACGTGTCACACCCGCATAAGAAATATGTGCATTTTCTTTTAAGTCTTCATGATAGATATCATCTACAATAATCTCTACCATTGGCGTATTTTTATAAGGGTAATCTTTTGATGCCATCACCACACCTACTGCATACTTGTCATAAAATTCAATCGTAGCATTTTTCAAGTCATTTGTTGCTGCTTTATAGAAGAGTTCAGATGCTGGAGACTTCAATAAAGGCATAAGCTCTTCACATTCAGGATCACCAAAACGTACATTATATTCTAAGATAATCGGCTCACCTTTTACCACCATCACCCCAATGAAAAGTACACCTTTAAACGGCATACCCTCAGATTTCATACCTTCTAAGGTAGGCACAATAACACGTTCATCCAACTTTCTGTAAATCTCATCATTCACCAAAGGTGTAGGTGCATACGCTCCCATACCACCTGTATTTGGTCCTTCATCATTGTTCAGAAGTCTTTTATGGTCTTGTGCAGCAGGAAGTACCACATAGTCTTCCCCATCACAGATGGCAAACACAGAAAGTTCATAACCATCTAAAAATTCTTCTACAACTATTTTAGTTCCTGCATCACCAAATGAATTACCAGAGAGCATCTCTCCTGCAGCTTTTTTCGCTTCATCATGACTCTGAGCGATAATAACACCTTTACCCCCACAAAGCCCATCTGCTTTTACGACAATAGGTACTTCTAATGTTTCAATGAATGTATAGGCATCTTGTAAAGAGTCTGTTTCAATATAAGCAGCAGTCGGTACATTATGGCGTGCTAAAAAGTTTTTCATAAAGATTTTAGAACCTTCAAGCTGAGCCGCTTGCTTGGAAGGACCAAAGATAGTTAGTCCCCGTGCCTCAAAGACATCTACCACACCCTCAACCAAAGGACCTTCTGGACCAACGATAGTCAAGTCTACAGCATTGGCTTCCACAAAGTCTGCCAACTCTGAGAAATCAGACATAGCAAGGTTTTCTCCCAGAGCATCTGTCGCACCATTACCCGGAGCAAAATAAATCTTCTCTACATTCTCATCTTTACTTAACGCCAAACCTATAGAGTATTCTCTACCACCTGCACCTAAAATCAATACATTCATCTATTTTCTCCACGAAATATCATTATCTAAACCATAAAAAAGGGGATTTAGTAGTGACGAGAGTTGTGTGTAGAGGAGTTTGGAAAGATTTGAGGCGAACATATGGTTCGTCGATAAGCTTTACAAACTTCTATGCGTGCAAATATCGTTACTAATAAAGCCCCGGGTGAGCGTTCTGTGAAAGTTAGCCCTAATAAGCCAACGGTGTAGGAGGGAGTCTCTCTTTAGGGGATAATTTCTTGCCTAAATCAATAGACTCAAACGAAAACATCCTCACACCAAGAGACTACATGTCCCACTAAGATTAATGTTGGACCCCAAATACAGTCGTCGCATCACCTAGGTTAGGTAAATTATAACCTATTTGCTGTTAGAAGATGTTTGGCTTTACGTATACACCCATCAATTGTTGCTTCATCGGCTACACTGTACTGTATATTTTTAGGTAAATGTTTTCGTGTTGCTTCCCCTATAAGCACAGCAGTATAGCTTTCATCCCAATCAAAATTTTCAAAAAAACCATGTATGGTTGAGGGTGAGGTAAATATAATAATGGCATTTTTTTTAGGTTTCTCTTCTTTACTATAGGAACGACATTTTGTTTCATAAATGATTTTTTCGTCTAATTCTATGCCTGATTGCGCTAAAAATGCTTTGGTATCAAACGAGACAACTTTGGGGCGAAGGTAGAGAATCTTTTTAGTTTTAAATCGTTCTACGATGTCTTCGCCTAAAACACTGGCATAAAATGTTTTAGGTTGATAGACTACTGTGCCACCACAAGCCACTATAATTCTCGCTGTTGCAGATCCTATGGCTAAACAAGGTATGTCTTTCCAGGAGGGGTTCAATGCTTCTGCACTTTTTACTGCTTGTTTAGAAGTAAAAAGCAAGAGGTCATACCCTGAAACATCTACCTTTTGTGATAGCAATGTAAAATCAATCATAGGTAAAGAGATAGTACCCTCTTTGGGGGTAGGTGAGAGTAAGTAAATCTCTTTGGACATTAGTCCTGTACCTTTTCAAGTGTTTCTACAGCTCTACCATGCAACATGGCATTGTTAACCAATTCGTCATCATATGGGTCAAAATGTGGGGTGATAATCCATTTTTTCTTCGTATTGAGAAGTTTTATCGCATCTTCAACCTCATCTGCGATGCGGTGTGCTTCAAGTAACAACATATTGGGACGCAGTACCATGTGAAACTCTACAAAGTTTGTCGTACCATCTGTACGGGTACGCAACCAATGGTAAGACGTTACTTCAGAATGTTGAGAAATGATTTCACCGATGCTAGCTACCGTCTCACCATCAAGTGCTTTGTCTAAAAGAATCTCTATCCCCTCATGGATAATCTCATACGCAGAGTAAATAATATATACCCCAATCCCCAAACCAAAAATAGCATCTATAGTATCATGCCCTGTAAAGTAAACCAACCCCAATGCCAACAACACTGCGGCATTTGACCAAAGGTCGGTTTGGTAATGCAGGGCATCTGCTTTGATGACAAGGTTATCGGTTTCTTTGGCAACTTTCAGTAAGTAGCGTACCAAAATAAAGGTAACCACGATAGAAAATGTCATCACTAAAAGTGAAGGGGTCAGTAAGCTTGTTGTAGTATTTCGTGTCAGTTTATCTATGGCTACATAGATAATATAAAGCCCAGACATTGTAATCACTGTACCTTCAATGACTGCTGCGATGGCTTGTATCTTGCCTTTTCCATACTGAAACACTTCATCTGGGTCTTCTTCTGCTTTTTTAATGGCAAAGAAATTAAATACAGAAACCAAAGTGTCTAAAAGCGAGTCAATAGCAGAAGCCAGTACCGCCACAGAACCACTGGCTACCCCGATAAATAACTTGACAAACACAAGCAGCGTTGCCACTAAACTTGAAACAACCGTGGCTTTTTTTTGAGGTGACATTTTCATTTAATTCCTTGTTTTACGCATCAATATAACTTCGCGAAGTGTGATGAAGAGTGCCGAGATAAAAAAGAGTATCAACGCACATAAAAAGACTTCACTCACTTCTGCTAAAAACGGAAAAAAATGGATAATACGATATACCACTCCCAGCACAAAAGTATATTTAATCATATTGTGTATTCTAAGATACACCAAACGTATATTATCTGCATTATAGCGTTTTTTTAACTGTGTTTTTTCTTCATGCTTATCTAAAGAAGAAAATATCCACTTTAGTACATAACGCATGATTGCAATAAGCACGGAAATGCGTACCAAGGTTACCAACATATGCAACCAAAACCCCTCTGGTATTTGCTGCCAATACGACAACACAACATGCTTTAAACTGATACCCTCCACAAGGTCGATACTTCCAAAGGTAAACATCCCAACCAAGCCTAACCCCAACAAAACTTTCAGAAAAATAAATACATACAATTTAATCTTCTCAATTTTTTGTTTTTTACGTGCATCTATGGAAGTTTTAGTCACCAAACCAAAAGCAAAGACATAGTGCAGTTTAAGCGCATAATATACCCCCACTACTCCTAACAGAAGTAGTGCAAAGACGAAAAGTTCATCTAAGGGTATAGTCATGATTTACAGTGCCTTCGTAGCCAATGATGCCACACGCGCGGCAAATGCACCCTTATCTTTAGGCTCTAGCCCTTCAGAGAGTTTCGCAGAGTCAAGAAGTATCCATGATAAGTCATCAAAAAGTGCTTTGTCTTCAAGACTATCAAGCTTCTTAATCATCTCATGCTCAGGATTGACTTCTAAGATAAGAGGTGTTTCTGGCATCTCTTGTCCCATTTGTGCAAACATAGCAGCCATTCCTGCCATAGGGTCTGATGGATCTTTAAGTACACACGATGGACTAGAAGTAAGACGTGTTGATGTTTTAACTTCTTTTACCTCTTCACCAAGCACCTCTTTGATTTTATCTGTCAACGATTTAAACTCTTTGGCTACCTCTTCTTTTTCTTCTTCAGTTTTAGAATCTGGTGCTTCGATAGAAGTGATGTCTTTTAAACTCCACTCTTTATACGTCCCTATCATAGGGGTAACGATGCTATCTACCTCTTTGTCATCCATGATGAGCACTTCAATATTTGCTTTTTTATAGGCTTCAAGCAGTGGCGAGTTTCTTAAGACTTTTTCATCTTCACCCGTGATGTAGTAAATCTCTTTTTTCTCAGAGTTACCACGGCTCACATACTCGTCAAAACTCACAAGCCCTTCTTGGGTCGAAGACTTATATTTTACGATGTCGAGTAAAAGCTCTTTGTTGGTATTGTCAATATAGATACCCTCTTTTATCACTCTGTTATACTGAGATATAAATGTTTCGGCATCTTCTCCTGAAAGCTTTTTAATAGCTTGGAGTATCTTCTTTGTAGCATTTTGTTTGATGTTAGCCAAGATTCTATTTTCTTGTAAAAGTTCACGGCTTACATTCAGTGGTAAATCTTCAGAATCGATAATCCCTTTCACAAAACGTAAATATGGTGGCAACAACTCTTTGTTATCATCGGTAATAAATACACGTTTAACGTAAAGCTTCACACCAGCTTCATAGTCTGCTCTATACATATCCATCGGTGCAGTTTTAGGGATGAAAAAGAGTGTCGTAAATTCATTGGCTCCTTCTACTCTGTTGTGTAGGTAGGTAAGAGGTTCATCATCACCATGTGCGATGGTTTTGTAAAACTCTACATAGTCCTCTTTTTTGAGTTCAGATTTAGAAAGTGTCCAAAGTGCAGTGGCTGCATTGATTTGTTCTGTTTTATTGACCATTTTACTTACAGCATCATCACCCTCACCTTCTGTCTCTTCTTCGGAGTAGTTCAGCATGATAGGGTACGCAATGTGGTTAGAGTATTTCTTTACCACTTCTTGCGTACGCCATTTGTCCAAAAATTCTTTTTCATCTTCTTTTAGTTTGATGTAAATCACCGTACCATGAGATTCTTTTGTCACAGGTTTTACTTCATATTCTCCCGAGCCATCGGTTGAGAACATATAAGCTTGCTCTTCCCCTGCTTTTTTAGAGATGACATCTACTTTTTCTGCCACCATAAACACTGAGTAAAACCCTACCCCAAACTGACCTATAAGATTAGAATCTTTTTTAGCATCACCTGTAAGGTTTTCCATAAATGCTTTGGTACCAGATTTAGCAATAGTCCCTAAGTGATCCATCAAATCTGCTTCGTTCATACCGATACCATTGTCGCCAATAGTAAGAGAGTTATCTTCTTTATCTAGTTTGATAAATACTTTTCCAGACCACTCTTCTGATTTGAAGCTATCATCTGTAAGAGAAAGATAGTTAAATTTATCGAGTGCATCACTAGAATTGGAAACAAGTTCTCTTATAAAGATTTCTTTATTTGAGTAAAGAGAGTGTGTCATGAGCTTTAGAAGCTGCCCTATTTCTGTTTGAAACTGATGTTTTGCCATGGTGTTTCTCCTGTCATATATTTAATTTTGTGGGATTATATACTATTTTGGTAAATATTTCAAGTTTTTATGCAAGATTTCTTTTAAGTTAGTTTAGTCCAAGTGACTAAAGGTAATCTCTAAAGTTTATATGCCAAGCTACGAACCTCAACTTTTTCGTTATTAAAAGGTTCAACTATGGCATCTATTTCGTCAAAATCATAATGTAAAGGAAAACTTTAGCGCTTTTATTCTTCTGCTGTTTTGCAACCGAGTGACTGTTTTTCAGCTGTAAGTACTGCTCTTTTTTTCTTTGCATCTCTTAACATTTGACGCTTATTGTTACTCACGGTGATACCAGGTGTAGTAATGGCATCAGCAGCCTCATCTAAGTGAAAAGCACTTGTATCATTAACCACTTTTGTAAAGGTGTCTACTTGTCTAAGTTTCTTTTGTACGGTTGCACATTCATCAGAAGTATCTGTATTGACATAAGGTTGCACTTGTCCACAACCTGAGACAAGTATTGCCATAGAAAAAGAAGCGAGTGTCAGTAATAATTTTTGCGATTTTTGCATAGAAAGAAACCTTTTTTATTATTATATCATACACAACTCAAATAAAGTCTATAGGGTACACTTAGGTACACTTATCGTTTATTTTAGACGGGTTTTGGTAACCTCATCAGATTCTACTTCACAAAGTAGTGTATCTTGTCCACAGTGACGACATGTA
>JALUYL010000056.1 GCA_027012955.1 Sulfurovum sp. | reverse complement strand
GAGATGATACATAATGCTTCTAAACTAGGAGAATGGTGGAAGTTTTTAGCCTTTGCTACACTTTTTTACGCGCTTATTTTACGCTTTTTTATGTACATGTTGGCACGCATAGGAGCAAAATATGCGGTGAAGAAATCGTTGTTAAATTTAGATGGTGTCAGTACCTTGTTACAGGATATAAATACCCCCATCATTTCCACACATGCAAAAGACACAGGTGAAACTACGCAAGAGGTAAAGCGGGGGAATATACAGGTAGTGGAACAGTTGGATGCTTCTTATGATGTGGTGCAAGGTTGGGCAATGTCTGAATCAAAGCTTCACGTGCTTAATGACAGTATGAAAGTTATGAGTCCAATGGTGTTTGATGTAGGTGGAACCAATACATTGGATGAAGATACAGAAATTATCTCCAAAAGTAAAGGGGAAGTTTTGCTGTATGTGAAAGCATGGGAACCACCTACGATGGATTTTATGGATTACTTAGAAGCGTTAATAGAACGGGTAGATAAAGTGGTGGTAGTCCCTGTGGGTACAGAAGCTGAAGCGTATAAGGCGGAAGATAAACTGGTTGATATATGGGCAAAGAAAATAGCACTTTTACCTACAAAGAAAGTCTGGTTACGACGATGTTAGAGTCTTACCCCAAGTTTGCCGTGGTTGGTCATCCAAACAAAGGAAAAAGCTCCATCGTCTCTGCCTTGGCATTTGATGATACGGTACAGATTTCAAATGTGCCAGGCACAACAACTAAGCAGAGGTCTTTCCCTCTGACTGTGGACGGAAAAGTACTGTATGCCCTGCTAGACACCCCAGGCTTTCAACGTGCAAGACAGGTATTGGCATGGCTTGAAAAACATGATGTCTCTGCAGACAAGCGCCATGAAGTCGTACAGGCATTTATCAACACCCATAAAGATGATGCCAAATTTAATGATGAAATAGAGCTGCTTACGCCCATTATGGAAGGTGCTGGTATTATCTACGTGGTAGATGGCTCGAAACCTTATGGGGAAGAGTATGAGGCAGAGATGGAGATACTTCGCTGGACAGGACAGCCCTCTATGGCACTCATAAACCATATAGATGAAAGTGATTACTCACAGGAGTGGAAGAGGGCTTTGGGACAGTATTTTAAGATGGTACGTACTTTTAACCCTATGGCAACAGATGTGTCACAGCACATTAGCATACTTGAGAGTATGGCACAGCTTAAAGAGGAGTGGATAGCCCCTGTCAAACAGTCCATTAAGCTCTTTGAAGCCTATCATGCACAGATGCTTAGTCAAAGTGCAGAGGCTATTGCAAAACTTGTAAGTGAATCACTCAGTGATGTGGAGACTTTGACACTAGGAGATGCGGAAGCACAAGACGCGGACAAAGAAGCACTGGGAGAGAAGTACAAAGAAAAGCTGCGACTCTTGGAAAACAAGACACAAAAACAGATAGAGAAAATATGGAACCATGTACATTTAGAAAAAGAGCAGGCACTCCTTACTTTCGATGGGATTGACCTTTTTTCTGAAGAAGCTGCTTCTGTTTTTGGGTTGACACGCAAAGAGTTGCTCATTACTGGTGCAACGAGTGGTGCAGTGGCTGGTGCCGGGGTCGATTTGCTTTTGTTGGGACATACACTCTTTATAGGTGGTGCCATTGGTGCAGTTGTGGGTGGCGTAGGCGCATACTTAGGCTTTAATGAACTCTCAGAAGTGAAAGTATTAGGACAAAAATTGGGCAAACGCTACTTGCAAATAGGCCCTATGGAAAACAGAAATTTCCCCTACATTCTACTAGGACGCGCTATCTTCCACGCCTACCATATAGCCACACGCTCCCATGCCTTACGTGATGTAGAAGAACTCTCTATGGACAATACATTTAAAGACAAATGGCTAAACGAAGATTTACGTAAATCTTTAGAGAAGTATCATAAGATGTTTCG
>JALUYL010000055.1 GCA_027012955.1 Sulfurovum sp. | reverse complement strand
CCTATCCCAATCACTGCTGAGAGTGTTGAGAGTAGTAAAATGATTTTATTGAGTAAGAGTCTATTCATTATTTAACCTTTTTCATTTTATTTTTTTGCCTAAGAAATAAAACTTTGCCGTTGTGATAATGGCAAAGCTCACAACAAAGAGAATCAGTGCCAAATAGTACATAGAACTCATTTCCAAATCTTCTGCTTCTGCAAAGTTATTTGCAAGCAATACAGGGATGGACGTAGTAGGGTCTGTTATTTTATCTACAGTGTGCATCACCGAACCGATAAGGAAGGCTACTGCCATCGTCTCACCAAGTGCACGTCCAAGTGCCAAGATAATTGACCCAATAATCCCACCTTTAGAGTATGGCATAATGACATCTTTTATCACCTCGAACTTCGTAGCGCCCATAGCATAGGCTGACTCTTTGAGTACAGAGGGCGTGGTGTTCATAGAATCACGCGTAATCGCCGCCATAAAAGGGATAATCATAATGGCTAACACAATACCTGCAGTTAGCAGCCCTACTCCATTCCCACCAAATGTAGCCTGTACAATGGGTGCAAAGTAAAACAGTCCCCACATACCGTAGATAATACTCGGAATTGCTGCTAAAAGCTCAATAGCTATAGAGACGGGTTTGGCAACATTAACAGAGGCAATTTCAGTAAGAAAAATGGCTATCCCCATTGCAAGTGGTGTCGCTATGACCATCGCAATGAGCGTACTAAGGAGTGTACCGATGATAGGAATATACCCACCAAAGATACCTCCTTCATCATCTTCTCCGGGTTCCCATTGTTCTGTCCATAAAAAATCAAACCCAAATTCATGCATAGATTCTTGTGCATAGGTAAAGAGTATGGCAAAAATACCTACAAGAATGAAAAAGGAGAGTGTTGCTGAAAAAAATGAGAAATTTCTAAAGAGTTTACCACCCATGTCTTGCCTTCATATTTATTTGAGGCGATTGTACTCATAAGTGGTAACATTTTGGTAACTATTAGAAGAGGTAACTTTTTATTTTATTTTTTTAGTTTCCCAGTATCCTCTAATAGCATCTTTTGTAGTCGCTGGAAGTGGTACATATCCTAAGTCTGCTGCTGCTTTGTCACCATGAGTGTATGCCCATTCCATAAATGCTGTGACTTCTTTATTTGTTTCAGCTTTTTCTGATGGTAAAAGAAGGAATGTCGCCGCTACGATAGGGTAAGAAGTCGCACCTGCTGGGTCACCGATGACTGCATAAAAGTCTTTTTCTGCTGTCCATGAAGCATATTTTGCAGCATCTTGGAAAGAGGGTACTGTTGGGTTAATGAAGTGACCCTCTTTGTTCTCAACCTGTGCTGCTGGAAGACCAAGTTTTGTTTTGTAAGAGTACTCAATGTAACCGATAGACCCTTTGATTTGTTGGATATTTGCCGATACACCTGAGTTAGATTTACCTGCAACTACTTTTGTTGCTGTCCATGTTGGCTTTTTACTTACTTTAAATGCTTCGTCAATTTTGTTAAGGAAGTATGTAAAGTTAAATGTTGTACCTGATTTGTCTGCTCTTACACAAGTAGTTATCGCTTCGTGTGGCAATTTAAGTCCTGCATTGTCTTTAGTGATGATAGCATCATCCCAGAAACTTGCTTTTCCTGTAAAGATCGCATCAATGGCTGCACGGCTTAGTTTAAGCTCACCATCTTTTACACCATCAAGGTTATACGCAAGTACGATAGAGCCGACTACTGTTGGGAACATGTAAAGTTTGTTTTTTGCTAATTTCTCAGGCTTTAATGGTTTATCTGACCCTGCAAAATCTACCATTCTTTTTTTGATAGATTTAATCCCGTCACCTGAACCAGTTGGTGTATAGTTTACTTTTTTTCCTGTTGCCTTAAAATACTCAGCTGTCCAAGCTTTATATACCGGACCAGGGAAAGATGCCCCTCTACCTTTAAGGTCAGATGCGTGTACTGCTGTAAGTGCTACTGATGCTACAACTGCTGTTGTGACAAGTTTTTTGAATGTCATGTTATTTTTCCTTTTAGAAAAGTGTGATATCCGATTGGATTGTGCGAAGTATAGAATAAGTTGGAAACATTTTGATTACAATTGTGCGATGATGGGGTAACTATTTTTTCTTTCTGAAAAGGTGGTAATGTTCTTTTTTGCAAAGTGTTTCTATGTAGTCTTCTTCTACACGTTTTGCATTTTTCCATATACCAGAGGGTAAACGTACTTCCAGTTTATTTTTATCTCTGAACTTAATAATCTTTTTTGCAGAGAGTATTTTCTCAATGGGCGAAAAATCTTCTTTACTCAAATCAATATCTTTTTTGTAAAAAATAGTTTGATTTTTAAAAAATCCCCAATTAGGGATTCCCTCTTCTGTATAGGCTATCTGATAGTCATTTTTAAATTCCACCATAACTTTATAATGACTCTCATCAAACACCTCAACTATCTTCCCTTTCCCAAAAATGAGATCATAGACTTTTCTGCCTGTTTTTGCTTTTTTAAAATATGCCATTTATACGCCTATGTATCTTTTTCTTTTTGACTCTTTCATGAGATGTATATCTACCAATATAAAGCCATCTATGCAGTAGTTAAAATGTTTGTCGTATCCAAAATCCATAAATTGGACACCTCCTGCCTCACACACTTCTGCGTACTGTTTATACAGAGTAGGGATAGTAAAGCCCATATAGCTAAGCTCCTCTTTTAAGACTCTTTGGTCAGCACGATAGTCTGTACCACAAAAAACATCTCTACAGTAATTTTTCATCTGTTTGTTCATC
The DNA here is from genome assembly GCA_027012955.1 of Sulfurovum sp. Taxonomy (GTDB): domain Bacteria; phylum Campylobacterota; class Campylobacteria; order Campylobacterales; family Sulfurovaceae; genus Sulfurovum. Next base: position 8,534 of record JALUYL010000055.1, on the reverse strand, counting down.
TTGTAGGGTGCTTTGTGGCGTACCATTTTCCCAGTTGCACCAAAATAGTGACTGTAAAAATAGATAAGCAGTGCTTTAGCCGGCGCAGTAAAACTGTCACTTAGGCTTACTGGACCAAAGAGGTATCGTACTTGCGGATGCGCTTTCACATACGCACCAATACCCTGCCAAAGATAGTCTAAGGCTCTGGAGTTCCAGTACTTTGGCTGCACAAAACTTCTACCAAGCTCCAATCCCTGTTCGAGATAGCCCTCAAAAGTATCATCGAAATCAAACAGTGTATGCGTATAGAGTCCTTCCATGCCAAACTCTTCAACTATCTCTCTACACTCACCAATACGGTATGCCCCAGCTATCTCCAACGCCTCTTCATCCCAAATAATGATGTGTTTGTAGTAAAAGTCATAACTGTCAATATCTCTTTTTTCTCCTGAGCCTTCGCCCACATGACGAAAACTCATCTCTCTTAATCTCCCTATCTCTTTGATGACAGCATTTTCTACAAAACTTTCATAGAGTATGATTGTTTTACCATCTGTGGTTTCACCAAGAATCTCCCCCTCTTTCAGTTCTGTTTTTATGTCTATAGGTGCTTCTGCCAAAGAGATGCCCTTTTGTACATTCAAAAGATTTTTCTTTCCCTTAGCCACACGGTAAAAGTGTTTTCTAAGAAGTTTAACTACCTCTTTTTGAGGGAGGTTCAACTTACTATATCCCTCATACGGTATTAGGTTACCTATAGTAAATGTTATCTCTTTGCCTTTTGCTTTAAACATTTCGTGTGGTAGCGTAGCCGTTGCCCATGAACGGTTTAGCATCGAAAGCAGATAAAACCCTTTAGAGTTTTTCGCATTCATATGTATGGGTAAAATAGGCGATTGTGTTTTAGACGCTATCTTATAAAAGCCCGATTTCCATGCGGTATCTCTTACCCCATTTGGTCTGGCACGGCTCACTTCCCCTGAAGGAAATATAATCACCGCTTCTTCATTCTCTAAAGCATTATAAATGGACTCCAGTGTTTTTTTGGTTGTTTTGCCTGTCAAGTTGTCTACAGGTATGACCAGTTCTTGAAGATTTTCAAACTGTCCTAAAAATGCATTGGCTACGATTTTGATATCTTTTCGTACATCTTTAAGTAGATGCAGGAGTGTCATAGCATCCAATGCACCCAAAGGATGATTGGCGATGATAACAACACGCCCATACGCAGGTATGCTATCCATCTGCTTTTTATTTATCTTGATACCTACATCAAAATACTCTACTACAGACTCTACAAAACTAAACGTATCTTTATGAGCATTTTGTTCTAAAAAGGTATTGATTTGATTTTCATGAAACAAACTCTTTACCGTAGAGAAAAGAAGTTTTTTAGCCAAACTAGGCAAGTTTTCTACCGTTGGATAGTGGTGAATTAAATAATTTTCTACACTTAGCTGTTGCATTAGGCTATCCTGTAAAGTGCATTGATGTGTATAAGAAAATGCTCTTTTACTGCCTTTACTTTTTTATGTGCCCCAAAGAGTTCTTCGACAAGTTCCCACTCTTCATAAATAATCTCCAGAGCTTCCTGTTCTTCTATGCCAAAAGCTTTGGCTAAGTGTTTTGCTAATTTTGCTAGTTTTTTTTCTGAAATCATTTCTCTATCAGACATACTATGCTCCATTTCATTAAGATAACAAATCCTAATAAAAAAGAATAACACGCTGGAAACAATAGGGTAACAAACGATAACATGAATAGAGAGAAAAGAGAACGCCAACAGAAAGGTAAAGTTACCTTTCTAGTATGGCAAGGGGAAACACACGAATACTTATGCTACTTTTTTAATGGCTTTTTTTGCTGCTTTTTTTGCTACTTTTTTCTTAGCAGGTGCTTTTTTAAGTACTATTTTAGTCACTTTTTTAGTGACTGCTTTAGCATTTTTCTTTTTTACTACTTTTTTAGCGACTGCTTTTTTTGTTGCTTTAGAAACAACACCTTTTACTGTTTTCTTTTTTAATACTTTTGCCATATTGGCTCCTTTAAAATAATTTTTTACTTACTATTAGTAATAAGTTATAGTGATTATATATGTTTTAATCTTAATAATGTATAAAATTATAGATTTTCACTATAATATATGGTATTATCCTATTATAGATACCCTAAATTAATATAACAAAGGATTGTTGTGACGTTTATAGAATTTAAAAAAATGTTACTCGATGCAGAAATCAGTTTACCCAAATTTGCAAAACTTATTCAAGTCAGTGAAAAAAATATTCAATCTTACAAAAAAAAGGGGGAAGTACCCAATGCCATCGCTGTTGCAGTCACATGTTTCGCAAAAATGCATCATACAGGATTGGATTATCGATCGATGATTGAAGCATTGTCCTTAGAACCAAAAACAAAAAAAGGTGCAGGTTTTGGGAAAAAAGAGAAAATAAAATAGAGTTTAAAGCTCTTTCTAGACAATCAAGGGAGCCATCTGGACATAATGGTGCATTATAGGGAAGGGGTGAAAGTACTATGTGAACAAACGTAATATACAAAAGGAACGTTGATAGTTCCAGTATGGCTCTCTTGATTGCCTGTAGTCATTATATTCTAATTTGATAACATAATGACTACAGGTGCAACGTGCCTAAATAAGCTTATACCCAATACCCCACACAGGAACAAAATACTCTTTTTCGCCCTTTGGATCTATCTTTTTCTTCAGCCTATTCATTGCCACATTGATGGTTTTGTCATGAAATCTAGCACTGTCATCACCCCATACCTCATCACGTAGGAAATCTCTATCGAGTGCCTGATGTGCATTTTTGACAAAGGTATGTAGCAGTCTAAATTCTAAGTTGGTCAATTCAATACTTTCTTCACCTATACGCAATGTATGTTGCTGTAAATCAAGTACCATATCTCTAAACTTCATTTTATCACTAGCGGTAGCCCCACTACGTCGTAAGAGTGCTTCTACTCTCACCAAAAGTTCCTTTGATGAGAAGGGTTTTGTCATATAGTCATCACCACCAGACTCAAAACCTTCAACAAGGTCACTCTCTTTGTCTCTGGCAGTGAGGAACATCACAGGTATATCATAGCCAATGTCACGCATCTGCGCTACAAAATCACTACCCTCTACCCCAGGAAGATTTCTATCTACTATCATCAAGGAAGGATTTTCCTCTTCTAAAAACTGCTCAACATTGTCTGTAGAAAGAAAGCCCATGACAGAGTAACCCGCTTTTTCCAAATGGTACTCAATCAGTTCTAAAATATCTGATTCATCTTCTATAACAACAATTTCGATATCTTTTTTTTGGTTAATATTTTGCATGCTATATCATAGTATGCTTTGATAACATTTTGATTACAAACAAAGTAGAGTAAGGAGAGAAGATAAAGCAACCAAGTAAATAGTAAAAAAGGGAAGAAGTATATCTTGGTTGCTTGAGTGAAGTATAACACTTTTCAAAATATAGGGTAAGGTCATTTTGAAAAACTTTTTTTTCTCAAAATGACCACCTCACTATACTGCAAAACCTTTAATTACATAAAAGATAATCGCAGAAAGTATCGCAGCCGCAGGCACAGTAATAACCCATGCCGCAACAATTTTCTTCACCATGCCACGCTTCACATAGTTTTCACGAAGCGAACGTTTGAGGCTTTTCACTCTTTTTTTCTGTGCTTTATGTGCCTCAATAAGTTCTAACTTTTTAGTAGCATCTTCATTACTACATGCTTCTAGTTCTACTTTTAATGCACGTTGTTTGTCTGATTCTACCTGTAGTTTCTCTTGCTTTTCATCCATCTTTTTAGAGTCTAGCCACTCACGTAAAAACCCTACACCAAACACAGCACCTACAGCAATGTGCGTAGAAGAAACAGGCAATCCAAGCTGAGAAGCGATAATCACCGTAATCGCAGCAGCCATCATAATGGAAAATGCTCTCATAGGGTCAAGCTCTGTAATCTCAGAACCCACTGTCTTAATGAGTCTTGGTCCAAAAAGTGCAAGCCCTACAGAGATACCCAAACCACCAACAACCATTACCCATAAAGGAATGGCTGCTTTTTTAGAGATAGAAAGATTTACCAGTGCATCATTTACCGCAGCCAATGGTCCTACGGCATTGGCAACATCATTCGCACCATGCGCAAAAGAGAGGAAGATGGCTGCAAAAACTAAGGGAATACCAAATAAGATATTGATATCTGCTCTTGCATTATCCATACCAGAGATCTTCGCTACAATTTTTGGCTTTATAATGAAGTATGTTACGATTGCCCCAACGATACCAAAGGCAAGTGCTATACCGATAGTAGGTTTTTTAGTCTGTGGTAAGAAAGTTAACATAGTAGTCAAGTCATGCCATACATGCTTCAACCCCTTAAGCGTAAGATACGTAATAAACGCAGCAGCCATCACGGCAATCAAGATAGGTACTAGCTTTTTAGCCGCACCCAACTTGTCTTCCTTGTAAACAATTTGAGATTTGATGATGTAGAGGAAAATCGCAGCAATCACACCACCAAGCACAGGAGAGATAACCCATGAAGCAGCTATCTTACCCATGGTTCCCCATGAAACGATAGCAAAACCACCCGCAGCGATACCTCCACCAAGCACACCACCAACGATAGAATGCGTAGTAGAAACTGGGGCTTTAAGCCATGTCGCAAGGTTGAGCCAAAGTGCCGCTGCAAGTAGTGCTGCTGACATAGCATAGACAAAGAGCATCGGGTCACCACCAAATGCCGCAGGGTCGATGATACCTTTCTTAATGGTACCAACCACATCACCACCAGCAACCAATGCACCCATCGCTTCAAAGATAGCCGCGATAACGATAACCCCTGTCATCGTAATGGCACCAGAACCGTATGCTGGTCCTACATTATTTGCTACATCATTTGCCCCAATGTTCATCGCCATATAGGCACCAAATACTGCTGCAAGTACTAAAAACCCACCGTGTGTTGCTTGTCCTATAATGCTATTTGCATAAAAAGCCACTGCTACGGCGAACCCAGCACCGATAATCATTTTAAACGTATTGTTCATCTATTTTTCCTTCAATAATATATGGTTGGAATTATAGAGAAAAAGTATTACAATTTTGTTACCAAAGTGTCAACGTAGACGGTGAGGGAGTTTTTTGAAGAGAGGACAGGCAGTATGCCTATCCTTTAAGAGAGAAAATAGTGAGAGAGTTGCTTACCAATTTATCTCAGCAGTAAGCATAAATGCATCAAATTTATTTTTACCACTTCCTGCATAATTAAAACCATCTTTTGGGTTATAATGTTTCCCATTGAGGTACCATGTTACATTTTTATTTTGTTCCCAAGCTACACCATAAAGAAAATGTTCTATATTTGCATTTGCTACTATATTTGCAGGATCTTTTGCTGTCCATTTGTCATATCTTGCAAAGAGGTCATATTTATAATCTTCACCAAATCTATAGTCCGCATTGACAGAATATCCATGTCCATTATGGTGCATTCTATTGCTAACAGGATTAGCTATAATATTATTTGTATTATCTGCAATATTATATTGTGCAGAAACCAAGAATGATGGTGTGTTGTAAACTGTATGAAAACCATAAATTTTATAGGTTTGATTGTTATTTAATGCATTTTTTACATTATACTGACCCCAAAATGAAGCATCAAAATAGGTTGATTTACGTGCATGACGTTTTTTATCTCCATTTCCTAGAAATGCTGCTGTTAAACGCCACTCTGCTGAAAGACCTGCTCCATTATCGGATGAATGGTAACCTTCACCATTGAAAAGTCCTAGTTCAGAAGTAAAGTATGGTGTTTTTGTTTTAAAGTTTACACCCATGTCTGCTGAGTTTGTTAAATCTGCACTTTCTTTTGATTCTGTAAATGTTTTATCTACTGCACGATGGTACCAACCTTGATGCTCTTCGTAGTCTAACCATGGTCTGTGTGATTGACCGACTTCAACGCCTGTGTACGGTAAGACATCATTCAAATAAAGATAAGCGTACTTAAATCTTAATGTATTGTCTCCGTTTCCAGTTGTTTCATCTAGGGTTACACGTAAATAACTTTTTGGGTCATCAAAAAGGTATGCTTTTACCTGTAGGTAATTACGACGCATTTCAAAATTATTGGTAGATGACGTTCCAGTTGCTTTTTTAGAAACAAATCCTAAATAATGCTGTCCAGAAAACTTCAACTTAGATGTTTTAGCAAATACAGGTGTTGCCTTAGTGTATTTTTTCTCTAAAACTTCTACTTTTTCTTCAAGAGATGCTATTTTGTCTTGTTCTTTTTTACTTGTCACTACATGCTTAGAAGATGATCTTTTCTTGTGTGTAGACTTTTTATGTGCTTTAAGTTGTTTGTTCTCAGCTTCTACTTTAGCAAGACGCTGACTCATTTGTTTCATCATCGCTTTCATTTCTGCGATATCAGAACCTGTATCTGCACTTGCTCCAGTAAGTGCTAACGTTGTAATGGCGACTGTTGAGAGAATGATTTTTTTCATTTTCTATCTTCCTTGTTTTAATTTATGCCGGAAGTATAGAAAAAATTGGTTACAGATTGGTTACAGTGATTCTGTAAGTTAGAAAAGAGAGTAATGAGGGAATTTATCCCTCTTCTGGATACATATTATGCTTGGCACCTTTTTCATTTAAAAATTCTATCATTTTTTTCTGCCCAAGCTTTTTGGCATAGTCTTTAGGAGACATGCCTGCTCTATCTACTGCATCTAGCTCTCCACCTGCATCAAGCAGTAGCTGCATCATCTCCATATCTGAAAAACATGCTGCTAGCATCACAGGGGTGATACCAGACTTACGTTTCGTAGTATTGAGCTCAAACCCTTTATCGATACAAAACTGTATCACATCTTTACGTCTAAACTTAATCGCCATATCTAAAGCAGAGACACCATCTGAGTCTGTTTCCATAAGTTCTACACCATTTTCTAGTAAAAGTTCTATCATCTCTAAAGAAGCACGTTTACGTATGGCATAAAAGAAAGGAGAAATCTCATCATAATCATCCAACTCATACTCTTCGCCTATAAGGATAGGTTTATTGACATCTATGCCTTCTTTAATCAGTGATTTCATTTTTGCAACAGAGTCATTCTCTATTGCTTCAGTTACTGGGTTCATATACACTCCTCGTGTTACCATTTTGTTATGGTTATATAATAGTATTACACTATCTCATATGAGATAATACTAATTGAACCCTTTGAATAACCTAGACATTCACAATGGGCTTTACAAATGTAAGATTGTGCAAGAGATTTATGAGTCCTAGCCATAGCTAAGACGAAGTAAATATCTTGTGCAAGATTGCGTTTGTAAAGCCCACCCAAAGGGCAGCTCTAGCTTTCGCCTATGCGTTGTTACTCTTTTTTGACTTAGCTAAAGCTAGGACTGCAAAAGAGTGCCTAGCCTAGACAAAAGCTAGGGCTGTTGTGAACGCCTAGGTTATTCAAAGGGTTCAAGTGAAAGGAAAACGAGATGAAAATAAGTAAAATACTTCAAAAAGTAGTCAAAAAAGAAGGTAAACATTCATTGGTTGCTAAAACGGTTATCAAATATCAGAACTCAAAAGAGTTTCACTACCTCATCGATGTAAAAAAATAAATCTACGCTACTTTCCAAATGGGTTCATACTACCCATCGCTCCCATTGCCTGAGATTTTTTGTTCTCTTCTGCCATTTGATTGGCATCATTCATTGCCGACATAAGCAGTATCTGTAAATACTCCTTATCTTCCAACATCGTATCATCTATGTTTAAATCGATGACTTCTCCTGCACCATTGATAGTCACTTCAACCAATCCACCACCAGACTTGGCAGTAAACTGTACATTTTTAGCTTGTTCTTGTATCTCTTTGGCTTTGTCTTGCATCTGTGACATCATCTCCGACATCTTGCCCATATCAAAACCTTCAAACATAACTACTCAAGCCCTTCAAATTCTTGTTCTATGGCATTGTCATCGTCAAGTATTACGATTTTTGGTTTATGCGCATCTGCTTCTTTTGCATCCATACTTGCATACGCGATGATAATAATCTTATCACCTTTATGCACTTTACGCGCGGCTGCACCATTGAGACAGATGTCACCTTTTCCACGTTCACCAGAGATGATATACGTCGAAAAACGCTCACCATTATTAATGTTGACAATATCAATCTTCTGCCCTACACGCATATCGACAGCATCAAGTAAATTTTGATCTATCGTAATTGAACCTACATAATTGAGGTTAGCATCGGTAACAGTAGCTCTATGTAATTTAGAATAAAGCATCGTGATGTTCATAATCATTCCTATATTGTAAATCTACTTTTTACAGTAATTATTTGGGATTATAGCAAAATCCCACCTATATCTTTATTATACTGAAAATTGTGAAATAAAAGTGAGTTGTAGAGTCTAGTAAATAGAACCCTACAAAGAGGGTTGAATTAAAAATTATCTCGCTACAGAAGCAGGAGAGATAGGCTCACCCCATACTTCATC
>JALUYL010000054.1 GCA_027012955.1 Sulfurovum sp. | reverse complement strand
TTTCGTTTTTTCTAAAAAAATGAAAGGAGAAACAACACCACGGTTTGTATGCGAGGCAAATATGAAAAACAGAGTTAAATTTAATACATAATACATCATCAATCCTTCCACTGCAACACAATATGTTGCTTAAACTTTTCATCATCTTGTGCCTCAAAGCCTACTTTGTAGTGTGCTCCACGGCTCTCATCACGTGCGATAGCAGCGGAGATGATGGCAGGGGCTAAGAGTAGGGCATTTTGGAATTCTAGATATTCGACAAGGTTGGTATTGTTTTCTCTGTTTTTATCGCTAAGTCCCATCTTTGTTTGCATCACTTGCATCGCGATGACCTCTTCCATAGCTTTAGTGAGGTTAACATTGTCTCTTACTATGCCCACTTTCTCATAAAAGAGTTTGCCTAAGCTTTCTCTTTTTTCGTAGAAGTTGAGAGAGTTCTCTTTTTTATAAATGGCTTCTATCTCTTTTTTGTCTTGTTGAAGTTGTTTGTCATCTGCTTTTTTATTGGAAGCGTAGACGGCATGTTTGTAGGCATTCTCTCCTGCAAACTTTCCAAAGGCAGTAATCTCCAGTAGAGAGTTTCCCCCAAGGCGGTTGGCACCATGGACTTTGGCATTAGAGCATTCACCTACAGCAAAGCATCCTTTGATGCCTGTGACTTCGAGTGCATAGTCTACATCTATCCCACCCATGCTGTAGTGTGCCACAGGTTTAATGGGGATAAGCTCTTTGGCTGGGTCTACATGTTCATGAAGTTTACAGAGGGCTACTTCTTGAGGGAGGAGTTCCATGAGTTTCTCTTCTCCTAAGTGACGTACATCTAAAAAGACCTCTTGGTTGTTTTGAAACTGTTCAAAGATAGCACGTGCCACTTCGTCACGGGGTTTAAGCTCATCGACAAAGCGTTCACCCTCAGAGTTTACCAAATAGCCACCTTCTCCTCTGGCACTCTCACTTATGAGTATGCTAGAGCTTTTAAGTGCAGTGGGGTGGAACTGTACAAACTCCATGTCACTCACTGCTCCACCTGAACGTAATACTGCAGCTACCCCATCCCCTGTACTTCCATAAGCATTGGTTGTGTAGCCATGATAAAGACTGCCATATCCACCTGTAGCGATGATGACAGACTTTGCGTGAATTTGTTTGACTTCACCTGTGCGAATGTCTAAAAATGTTGCCCCTTTTGCTGTGCCATCTTCTGTAACAAGATTAAGAAAATAGTGCTCGTCTAAAAACTCTATATTCTCTTTGAGACAGGTATCGTAAAGGGTATGGAGTATCTTCAGTCCTGTATAGTCTTGTGCATAACAGGCACGTTTGGCAGAGGCTCCACCCATTTGTCTTTGGGCTACTGTCTTGATGTTAGGGGTCAGACCCGCAGACGATTCACTTCGCAAATCATCAGAGGTCAGACCCCCAACATCAAGACGTGAGAAAGGTACACCGATACTCTCTAACCACTGTATGGTTTTAGGCGCATCTGCACACATTTGGCGTACCATATCTTCATCGCATAATTCTCGTGCAGATTTGATAGTATCTGCGATGTGCGCGCTTATATGGTCTTCTTCTACATTACCAAGTGCAGCGTTCATGCCCCCCTGTGCCATAGAAGTTTGGGAGTTGGTAGGGTAGGCTTTTCCTACCACTAAAATGGAAGCATTGCCTAACCCTACCCCATCTACTGTGGAGATATCTTTTGCCGCCAAGACTGCAGTGAGTCCAGCCCCACCAGAGCCTATGATGAGTACATCAAGCATTATAATCCTTCTATGACTTTTGTAAAAAAGTTTCTATATTTTTCACTATGCCTTCAAGAAGCTTCTTTCTTGCTTCAATACTCGTCCATGCGATATGAGGAGTGATGAGGAGTCGCTCTTTATGTTTGACTTCATTAAGTCTGTTATTAAGTGTGATAGGTTCTACTTCAAGTACATCCAATCCTGCATAGATTTCGCGTTTGTCAAGCTCAAAGGCAAGGTCGGTTTCGTTGATGATACCTCCACGCCCAAGATTGAGAAGGATAGCACCCTCTTTAAGGTAGGGCAAGTTGATTTCATTGATGAGGTCATACGTTTTGTCATTGAGTGGTGCATGGATAGAAATGATGTCACAATCTTTCAAAATAAATTCTAAACTCTGGTGTGGATAGGCATGGTGTAGGTTTTCCCCTGACGTGGAGTGATAAGAGATTTCTGCTCCAAAAGCAGTGGCAATTTGTGCAACATTTTGTCCGATGTTCCCAAAGCCTATGATACCCCAGCGTTTGCCTGATATCTCATAAAAAGGATGTGAGACATCTGTAAAAAGCCCCGATTCGCTCCAATGGTTGTTTTTTACAACAGCATCATAATATGCCATTTTTTCTAACAGGTACAGTGCCATAGAAAACGTATGTTGCACGACAGACTTGGTAGAGTACCCTGCCACATTTTTGACTTCTATCTGGTGAAACTTTGCAGCTTCAAGGTCTACATTATTCATGCCCGTTGCTGCGATGCAAATAAGTTTTAGGTTTTTGGTTTGCGATAAAATATTGGCATCGATGACTACTTTATTGGTGATGACAATATCGGCATTTACAATGCGTTCTAAGGTTTTATCTTTGCTAGTGGTATCGTAGCGTGTAAGCGTGCCAAAGGTTTCTAAAGAGGTGAGGTCTAAGTCATCGCCCAAGGTTTGGGCATCAAGTAATACGATGGTCATATCTGCTCCTTAGTGCGAGGTAGTGACGTTGTCTTCTTCACAGCTTGGTGTCTCGGTAATAGTGATGGCACACCCTGCATCATCGCCTCCAGAACTAAGGAAATCTGCGGTTAATCCACCTAGAGGTACGGTGCTACTTTGTTGTGTTTGCACTTCAGGGCTTATAGTTTCTATATGGACAACAGCATCTTTTTTTATAGGTGTTTCAAAATGAGAGATAATCTTCTTATCTCCCACGATAAGGGTTAAGTGTCTCTTCTCTTTTATGATAAGCACAGGGATACTCGTAATGTTGGCAAACTTTAAAAACATTCTAGCATTGGCTTCTTTTGTAGAGATAGGAGTGTAGTCTATCTTGTGTTCTGCCAAATATGCTTTGACTTTTTTACAATGAGGACAGGTACTAGACTGGATAAGATAGTTCCCTGGGGTAGTCATAAACGCTTTATTTTGAGTGATAGCCAAGGTGTTAAGCCCTATAAAAATAGCAAGCACCGTAGCAAGTGTAATAGCAAAGTGTTTAACATGACTTACTAAAGCGATGAACAAGAGTGAAGAGATAACACCTAAACAGAAGATGCAAGGCTCAGGATTTGCTACAAATTGGTAGCTGATAATGGTTGCTTCAAAGGCGATGGCTCCATAAAGTCCTATAAAAAAGAGTGCTTCATAAAACTTGTTTTTAAGTGATAAAAAACCAAATATCATTAACATAAAGACACCGACTAAACCAGCATAATTGAGGTAGAGTGCATCAAAGTTTAGCAGTTCTCCTGCAAGCTTACAGCCTACTTCTCCACAGAGTGAGGTATGTTGGAGTTTGAGGTAGGTTTCTGTACCTATGTATGCTAGTAGTAAAAGTGGTAAAAAAACACGTGCTAAAAAACGCATGGGTAATCCTTTTTAGTTGTCTTCTATTTGGCTGACTATCTCAGTGGCTCTGGCTTTGGCTGCTTCTACGTCACTGTCAAGCACTAAGCTGACTGCCATACGACGTCCGACATGAGACTCAGGCTTTCCAAAGACTCTTACAAAAGAGTTTTCTGAAAAAGCATCATCAGGTACTTCTAATGTAGGATTGTGGCTCTCATTTTTCGCTTTGTATGCACCACAAGCACCAGACCCGTAAGTGGTATAAGCAAGTGGCAGACCAAGTACGGCTCTTACATGCAAGGCAAATTGACTTTGGCTTTGGGTAATAAGTGTAACCATTCCTGTGTCATGTGGACGAGGGCTAAGTTCAGAGAAGTATACCTCTTCACCTTTAACAAAGAACTCTACACCAAAGATACCACGACCACCAAGACCATCTGTCACAGCTTTGGCTATCTCTTTTGCTTTTTGAAGTGCAGCATCGCTCATGTTCATTGGTTGCCAAGAAAGGATGAAGTCACCATCTTTTTGTACGTGCCCTATGGCATCACAAAAGACGGTACCTGTCTCGTTACGTACAGTAAGCAGTGTAATCTCATAGTCAAACGGTACAAACTCTTCTACGATGAGCTCACTCGCATCACCACGTGCCTCTTTGGCTATCTCCCATGATTTTTCTATATCCTCAGCTGTTTTAGCGATACTCTGTCCATGTCCAGATGAGCTCATCACAGGCTTAATGACACAAGGGAACCCTATACGCTCTCCTGCTTCTTTAAGTCCATCAAGTGTAGTAACAAACTCAAAGCCAGATGTTTTGACACCCAACTCCTCTGCTGCAAAAACACGGATGTTTTTACGGTTCATGGTTTTGTTTACTGCTTCAGCATTGGGGATGACATGAAAGCCTCTTTTTTCTGCCTCAAAAAGTGCAGAGATAGAGATAGCCTCTACCTCAGGTAAGATAAAGCTAGGCTGCTCTTTTTCTATAAGTTCAAGAACGGCTGCTTCATCTTGCATGTCTATAGCGTAACTTCTGTTGGCTACCAAGTGTGCAGGAGCATTTTCATACTTGTCAACGGCGATGACCTCGATACCGAGACGTTGTGCCTCTATGGCTACTTCTTTACCCAGCTCACCAGAACCAAGTAACATGATTTTAATTGCATCTTTTTGTAATGTTGTTGTAAATGTCATAGGGGATACCTTTGGAAAATAATTGTTATTATTTTAGCGAAAAAAGGATAATGTGTAATGAGTTTTAAAATTTTTTGAATGTTTTTATGGAGTTGGTAGTAAGTGAGTGTAGGGCAAATGCCCTACGACTGTAATGATTACAGTCTAGACTCGTATCTTCTAAGCATGAAGAGTTTTTTAAGAATTTTCTTGCGAGTTGCAATCTTTTCTTTCTTGTTCTTTTCAGTCTGAGTTTCAAAGTGTTGTCTAGCTCTTGCTTCAGTAACGATTAGGTTTCTGTCACATTGTCTTTTAAACTTTCTGTACGCGTCATCAAATGAATCACGTGACGTTAGTATAATTCCTGGCATAATCAAGCACCCCCTTCCTATTGGAAATTTTCAGATGTAACCCATCCGAATATCAATAAAGTGCAGAATTATATCGAAATAGAATTATATTTACTTGATTTGTGGTAGAATGTTTTCAAAGGAAATTCATGAAACTGCGTAAATTACATATAGATAATTATAAAATGTTTAAAGATTTTGACATTAGTTTTGTAGATGAAAATGATAAGACTTTGCCTATTGTTGTTTTGGCTGGGGTTAATGGGAGTGGGAAGACTACGCTTTTGGAGAGTTTACTTTATGAAGAAAGTTCTGATTTAGAATTAAATATTTTTGATATACCTGATGAAAAAGATGGTTTAGAAGTTGCATTGATTTATCATGAGTTTGCATTAGATACAAGTGGGCTTTCATCTAACGAAATTTCTAAAATGCATGAAGATGCATCTAATCGTGATAGGAGACTAGAGTATGAAGGTCTAAAAATACCTACGTATGAATATTTAGATAGTATAGTTTATTTTGCAACCAATACAAATTTAGAAGACATAAAAATTCTTTTGCCTAAATATATAGAAAACATGATTTTTGTTAAAGGGAATGCTCCTTTCGATGCTTATACTAGAGTTACTAAATATATAAATGAAATTTTAAAAGGTTTAGATATTCAGATAGAATTTGATAGCAGAGATGGAGAGGGAAATCTTTTTTTTAGAAATAAAAGTGGAGGAGATAAATTTTCTATAGATGATTTATCTACAGGTGAAAAAACACTTCTTTCTAAAGTATTATTTTTATATTTAGATGACATAAAAGACAAAGTAATCTTAATAGATGAACCTGAACTTTCTTTGCACCCAAGTTGGCAAAATAAGATTTTGAGTGTGTATGAAAGACTTGCAGAGAAAAATAATAATCAAATTATTATTGCTACGCACTCACCTCAAGTTATTGCAAGTGCAAAGAATGAGTATCTACGAATACTTAGAAAAAATGAAGAGGGCAATATTGAAGTTATCAATGATTTAAAGGCTCATGGGCGAGATATAAACTCTATATTGTTTGATGTAATGGGTGAAGTGGCTTACCGACCAAAAGAGTTTGATGATAAGATTGATAGATTGCATATTGCTATTGATGATAGAAAAATAGAAGAAGCATTAAAACGATTAGAAGAGCTAAAAAAGGACTATGGTGAAAACGATGAAGTCATGATGGAAGCTCAAATGTTAATAGATATGTTTAGTCGTGATGAAGTGTAAATATGAAGTTTATTCAGAAAAAAAGAACAGGAGTAGGATATAGTAAACTTTTTAAAATTCATAAAGCCAAAGGTTGTTATGAAAATACCCAAAATGATAATAGTAAAACTCCTAAAGTAACCACACGTACCGATATTTTAAAAAATTTATTAGAGGAGCAAGGTTATATCTGTGCCTACTGTATGCGAAATATTTCATTAGATAATGCAACAATAGAACATTTTATTGGTCAAGGTTATGTTGATAATAGCGGAAAAGCAATAGGAAAAATAGAAGATACTAACTATGATAATATGTTAGCTGTATGTCATGGTAATTTTTGTAAAAATGAAACACATTGTGATAGTTCGCGTTCTAAGTATCAAGATGCACGACCTTTACTAAATATATCTCCTTTAAATCAGCAACAGATGAACAGTATTAAATTTTCTCAAAGTGGTGTTATATATTATGAAAATATTGATGATAAAACAGAGATAAGTTTTGATTTAAATGAAGTGTTAAATTTGAATTGCAACAATATAACAAATGAAAGAAAAAAGATTGTTAAAATGGTGAAAAGCTCATTGAATAAGCATAAGTTTGATAAAAAATTTGCTAAGAAAGAGTTAGAATATTGGGAAGAATGTAATAGTTCGTATAAAGCTTATTGTCAAGTAGCTATTTTTGAATTGAGGAAATATATCTGATGCAAAATGTATATAAAGATTGTTATGCAATGGATAGGCGATGTTATGAAGAACTCTTGTTAACAGAAGATATTCTTATGGAACATGCAGCAGCAGGTATGGCAGACTATATACGTGAACATTTTGCAAAACATAGCAGTATTCTCATAGTCTCTGGCACGGGCAATAATGGAGCTGATGGTACAGCGCTTGCACGACAACTACATGGAGACTACGATGTGCGATTATCGTTACCTTTTGGTGTCAAATCTGAAATGGCAAAAATACAGCTAGAACGTGCTAAAAAAGTGGGGGTATCTGCGGTTGAGGTACTAGAAGATGCAGATGTCATAGTCGATGCACTTTTAGGTGCAGGGTTAAACAAATTACTCAATGATGAAACGATACATATAGTTCAGCAACTCAATAGTTTTGAAGGGCATAAAATAGCCTGCGACATTCCAACAGGC
Source organism: Sulfurovum sp. (assembly GCA_027012955.1). Classification (GTDB taxonomy): domain Bacteria; phylum Campylobacterota; class Campylobacteria; order Campylobacterales; family Sulfurovaceae; genus Sulfurovum. Next base: position 3,912 of record JALUYL010000054.1, on the reverse strand, counting down.
GTGGGTGCCGAGGGCTTGATGCCTATCGCCTTTAAGGCAGATGTTACTTTGACAATGGGTGCAAGAAAAGAGGCACTCTATCTTGATCAAAATAAAGATGAGGTAGGCGAGATTCGATGTATCGACTTGGGTGTCAGTGCGCAGATGTATGCCATGCCAACGCAGACCTATGTCCTTGAAAAAGAAGAGTTAAAACTTCCCTCACGTACCACACAAAACGCACACAAAGGAAACTTTGGACATGCCGCACTCTTTTGTGGTGAAAAAGAGGGCGCAGGTATCATAGCAGGGATAGCAAGTGCCAGCTTTGGTGCAGGGCTTACAACATTGGTGGTACATGCAAATATCACACCCCCACCTTACCTCATGCACTCTACAGTAGTACCTGACAATGCCACAGCGCTAGCCATAGGTATGGGACTGGGTGGGCATTTTGAGAGCGAATTTATAGAGAAATATGTGCTGTGTTCACATCTCCCCATCGTGCTTGATGCCGATGCCTTTTTGAGTGCAGAACTTTTGTCAGTGCTCGAACAAAAAGACAGAGAGATAGTCATCACCCCACACCCTAAAGAGTTTACTATACTATGGAAGCTACTTACAGGGGAGGAGCTAAGTGTAGCAGAGGTACAAAGCAGACGTTTTGAGATGGTACGCATGTTCAACGCCAAGTACCCACACGTTACGCTTCTACTAAAAGGTTCAAACACGCTCATCATACAAGAAGAACAGCTTTATATCAACCCTCTAGGATGTGCAAAACTTTCTAAAGGTGGGAGTGGTGATGTACTCTCTGGTCTCATCGTAGCGTTGTTGGCACAGGGGTATACAGGACTTGAAGCATCTATACAAGCTTCTCTAGCACTCGTCATTGCTGCCAATAATTACAAAGGTAGCTCTTATGCGATGTTACCTACGGATATTATTGAAGAAGTAAGTAAACTAGAAATAAATTAGAGTAAAATTCGCATTATGAATAAAATATCTATATTATTTTCAGGTAAAGGTACAAACTTTGCCCATATTGTTAAGACTTTGCACCCAAAAGAGTGTGAAGTGGTTTTTGCGCTGACCAATAACCCTGAGGCAGAAGGCATTTCCATTGCGCAAGCACATGGCATACCTTATGGTGTGGTAGAGCCAAAGCACTTTGACTCACGTGAAGCCTATGATGCTACAGTGGTAGAGACACTCAAACGCTATAATCCAGACCTAACAGTGCTGGCAGGGTTTATGCGTATCTTGACACCAGTATTTACAGAGCAGGTAAAAGCCATCAACCTTCACCCCTCACTCTTGCCTCGACATAAAGGCTTAAATGCCATAGAAAAATCTTACCAAGATGAACATGATGAGGGTGGGGTTTCTGTGCATGTTGTAAGTTCAGAACTTGACGGGGGAGAGGTGATTTTACAGAAGAAAGTTGCTAAGCAAGGCTTGAGTTTGGAAGCGTATGATGAACAAATCCGTGCCATAGAAAAAGAAGCTTTAACAGAAGCAATAGTATTAGTTTTAAATAAAGGAAAATAGGTATGCAAAAATACGACGATAACAAAAACAAAAGTGGTATGAAAATCATTTTTATGGTAGCGCAAATGATGGTGCTTTCGGTGGTCTATATCTTTGTGTATACTTCATTTTTGGCAGTACAATACTCCATAACCAACTACGGTACAAGCTCTGTGATGTACTTCCCCGTCTTTGTCGCTTTGGTGGTCTTCCCTGTACTTTTGTACCAATACCGAAAAATGTTCAACGCAGGACGTATGCTCTATGCTACGACATGGATGATGGGAACAGCCTCATTAACAATAGTGCTACTTTATGTCTATATCGCACAGGTTACAGGCTAAAGTGATTCGTTACTTTCCTAAAAAACACCAAAAGGTACTGAGACTCTCCATCCCTGCTGGCATAAATTCTTTACTTGATATGTTGCAGGTCGTGACTGACCTCATAATGGTAGGGCGTATTTCTGCTTTTGCGGTGGCGGCGGTCGGTTTGGGTTTACAGTCGCTTATGTTTGTTTTTGCCATACTTACACTTTTACACGTGGGTACTTCTGCGTTGCTTTCGCGCTTTGCAGGTTCAGGGCATAAAAAACGTGCTTCTACTGGGCTCTCTACACTCTTACAGTTTGCCTTTTATCTTTCTCTACCTATGATGGTACTGTGGTACTTTCTGGCTTCGCATGTTTATGTCTGGTTTGGTACAGCACCCCAAGTAGTGGCGTTGGGAGAAGACTACGTGCAGATGCTTACGTGGATGCTGCCCTTTGTTTTTGTCAAACTGGTATTTGTCACCGCACTTAATGCCACTGGTGATACCAAAACACCAATGTATGTGAAGATAGCTTCCATCATACTCAATGTATTTTTGAACTACTTGTTCATCTTTGGAAATCTTGGTTTTCCAGAACTAGGTGTCATGGGTGCAGCTGTAGGTACGGTGATAGTGAATATCTTGGAGTTTATGGTGTATGTTTGGCTCTATTTGAGTAAAAAAATGACCTATTTACCGATGTGGCACTACTCAAAGTCTCTTATGAAACGTGCTTTAAAAGTGGGTATTCCTGCATCATTTGAACGCTCTTTGACCTTTGGAAGTTTTATGCTTTTTACCGTCATCATCGCCCACTACGGTACGGCAGTTTTGGCAGGATATCAGATAGGCTTACGTGTAGAAGGTTTGGCTTTCATGCCAGGCATTGGTTTTACCATTGCAGCGATGGCACTCATGGGGCAGGGACTAGGGGCTAAAAAACCGCTACAAGCCAGAGAAGATGTTATGCTCGTACTCAAGTACACTGTAGGCTTCATGTTCTTTCTCTCTTTTTTCATGGTTTTTATGCCAGAAAAAATCGTATGGCTCTTTACCGATGATGCCCAAACCATCAAAGAAGCAAGCCTCTACCTACGCATCGTAGGAGTATCGCAGATACCATTGGCATTTAACTTCGTGCTCTCAGGTGCCTTACGTGGTGCAGGCGACACCAAAAGAACACTCAAAATAAACCTTATTTCACTCTGGTTTGTGCGTATCATCCCAGCGTTTTTACTCTCATGGTATTTTGATAACATTATGTTGGTGTACCTAGCGATGATATCAGATACGTTTGTGAAAGCTACGTGGTTGTGGGTGACTTTTGATAAGGGTGAGTGGATGAAGGTGAAGGTTTGATGGGTGTTTGATGTCTTGTGTCGTGAAACTTTAGAAATTTATATGTTTTCACCTAAGGATTAAGTTGGCATGTTAAATATTTACATATTTTGACCAATATCTTTCATATTTCTTTTTTGCGTAGTGAGTGTCAGTAAATCCAGATTGGTCTTCGGCACAAAATTTGACGAACCATGCACATACTTTTAATTGCTTCGGGTTGAATAAAGAAAACCTTTCTTTATGATATTTAGATAACTTGGGGTCGCTTGGATGATTCTCTAATGAATATAAAGTATGGTCAGTATACACCTCTTCTGACTTTCCAAAATTATTTAAGTACCAAACCATATAAGCGGGTAAATAGTAACGCATTCCTACTTTATTCACATAACTCAATGCATCTTGGCATTCCTTTATATCTTCAGATGGAATCTTCTGCCATGGTCCATAGAAGTCTTTTTTTCTGTGTTCTTCATCATGGTCATAATCATACTCGTCATGTGCTTCTGCTACATGCAAGGTAATATCTCTAGGCTGCTCAACGCCGTCAAATGTCTCTTCAATAATTTTAATGAGTTCATGTTTTTTCATATTAAATCCAATTATGTATTTAATAAACATTATATAGAGCCACTTGCAGATTCCCAAAGACAACCCACAATTTAAGCTAAATTGAATTTCAAAAAAGCCCTTAAACCCTCATAAATGTTATAATTATCTACCAAAAAAAAACAACACTACAAGAACAAA
>JALUYL010000053.1 GCA_027012955.1 Sulfurovum sp. | reverse complement strand
ATCTTGAAAAAATGGTATTTCTTACTCAGGGTAGTAACTTTGCATAGAAACACCACCTGCCTCTCGTCTATTGATTCAGAGTTAGTGATTTTTTAGGATGTGGAAAATTCTATTTCGTGATTTGGGTCACACTATACATTTGACTTAATATGAAAAAATCATTATAATATAATTATGAAAGAGCTAAAATTTAATTGGGATAAAAATAAAGCTACTAAAAATTTTACTAAACATAAGATTTCCTTTGAAGAAGCACAGTCTGTATTTGATGATGATAACGCTAGACTGATTTTTGATCCTGACCATTCAGAAGATGAAGACAGATTTATCTTACTTGGATTAAGTTACTCCTTAAAAGTACTTGTTGTAGTTCATTGTTACAAGGATAAAGAAAATATCATTCGTCTTATTTCAGCAAGAAAAGCAACCAAACCAGAAGAAATAAATTATAAGGAACAATTATGAGAGAAGAATATGATTTCAGTAACTCTGTGAAAAATCCATATGCGAAGCAGGTTAAAAAACAAATATCAATTCGTATTGAAACCGATACAATTTCTTACTTTAAAGACTTAGCAAAAGAAACAGGTATTACGTATCAGAACCTAATAAACTCTTACCTAACAGAGTGTGCACATAAACATGTAAAACCTGAGTTAAAGTGGGCCTAAAAAAAGTATCTCGTTCACACCGAAGACGGAGTGGGAACGAGGAAAAAAATAGCCTTTACCTTTTTTGCTAGGGGTAAGCTCTTCCATTCAAAGTGTAGCAGTATATTACTTCCTTTTGTACGCATAATAGCCCAAGTAAATAAGTGGTAGAAAGAGTAAGCTTATTTTTGAGAAGTTTTGTACCAGCATACTAGGATAAAGTATCAAAGGTAAGAGTATACCAACGACAGCACCTCCTAAATGGGCATCATGACCAATGTTGTCAGTAGGGTTGTGCATTGAGTAAATAGAATATATCAAATACAAGAAACCAAAGATATAACTAGGGATATAAAAAGGCAAAAAGATAATGCCCATTCCTGCATCAGGATTTATAACCGCAAATGCCATAACCACACCAGTCACACCACCACTTGCACCTAGTGCTTTATATGCATAGTTGTTTTTATGCATAAAATAAGAGAGTAATCCACCCATGATGACCGCACCGAAATAAATGACAAAAAATAAGAGGGTACCAAAATGGGGATTATGAATGAGAGGAAGTGCAAACATATAGAGTACATACATATTGAAAAATAGATGCATGGGGTCAGCGTGCAAAAAGCTACTGCTAAGTATTCTGTCCCATTGACCCACCTCTCGTATAGCAGGGATATTAAATATATATTTGTCCACAAAGTGAGGGTTGGAAAAACCATAGACACTAGCTAAAACAATAGAACCCATTAAAATGATGAGAAAGATATTTATATTTTCTAGCATTCCTAACTTATAACCTTACGTTCTCTCTGAAGCTCTTTGTTTACATGCAGCGACATCAAGACAGAAGTACCCTTTACCTTTTTTAGCAGGTTTCAGTTCTTCCATCACATCGTGTCCACATTTTTTACAGACATCTGTAGAAGAAACTTTAGGCGTTTCCTGTACCGCTTCTGGACGCATAGCGGGGAAGAGAAGTACGTCACGTATAGTGTGTTGGTTGGTGAGCATCATCACTAAACGGTCGATACCTATACCTTCACCTGCAGTAGGTGTCATACCGTAGCTTAGTGCACGTACAAAGTCTGTATCCATGTGCATTGCTTCGTCATCACCTGTAGCTTCTTTGGCATCCACTTGACCCTTAAATCTTTCATATTGGTCGATAGGGTCATTTAGCTCTGAGAAACCATTGGCTATCTCTTTACCTGCCATGAAAAGTTCAAATCTTTCAGTGACTTCTGGATTGTCATCGTTTCTTCTAGCAAGTGGAGAGATGTCAACCGGGTAGTCTGTAATGAAAGTAGGGTTGATAAGCTTGCCTTCTACAAACTCGTCAAAGAGTTCTGCCTGCACATAGCCTAGTGTCCAGTTTTCATCGGTTTTGAGGTTACGCTCTTTTAAGTAGGCAAGTCCTGCATCTCTATCTTGGGCTACTTCTCTTGGCACACCACCGATGTCTACGATAGAATCTACCCATGGTACTTTGGCAAATGGTGTGGCAAAGTTGATTTCCATATCCCCATACGGAAGCGTTCTCTCTAATCCTAAGTTGTCAAAGAGATAGTCGAAGAGTTCTTCAGTCACTTCCATCAGTTTTATGTAGGTTTTGTATGCCCAGTAGAACTCAATGGAGGTAAACTCAGGGTTATGCGTTGCATCTATCCCTTCGTTTCTAAAGTTTCTGTTTATCTCAAATACGGCTTCCATACCACCAACGATAAGGCGTTTAAGGTAAAGCTCAGGAGCGATACGTAAATAACGGTCAACATCCAATGCATTGTGGTGCGTGATGAATGGTTTTGCATTCGCACCACCTGGTATTGGGTGCATCATAGGTGTTTCTACTTCTAAGAAACCTTTGTCTTCAAAAAATCTTCTGATACTAGAAACGATTTTAGAGCGTAGTACAAAACGGTTTTTAACATCGGCATCCATAATCATATCGAGGTAACGTTGGCGATACTTTATCTCTTGGTCTTGAATACCATGGAACTTCTCAGGAAGTGGAGAGATGGCTTTTGTTACTAAATTTACTTCTAAACAGTGTAGAGTAAGCTCACCTGTTTGTGTCACAAAAGGATATCCCTTTGCTTCGATGATGTCACCCACTTCAAAAAGTTTTTTGACTACATCGTTGTAGTAGCCCTCTGGTAAGTCATCACGGTTAAAGTAGAGTTGTACCAGTCCATCAGCATCTTCTATTTTGGCAAAGGCTGCTTTACCCATGATACGGATAAATTTAAGACGACCTGTAAGTGTGTAAGACTTTGTCTTGTCCTGTTTCATCTCGCCTTCAGGGAGTTCTATCTCTTTAACATAGGCACATTCATTTAAAAATGTCTTGGAAGGTGTACCTTTTTGTACTTGGTTGGGGTAAGGGTTGATCCCTTTTTCTCTGAGTGTTTGGGTTTTTTTAATACGTTCTTGAATATATTGATTTTCAAATATCAATGTGGCTCCTATGGGACTGATGTAAATTTAGACGTTTGTCTGTGTTATGCTTGGCAATTTTCACATAACCCAACGATTTTCATCGTATGGTCACGCATTTGAAAATTAAATTTTTTGGCGATATCTTCTTGTCTTTCTTCTATGATATCATCATAGAACTCAATAATCTCACCACATTTACTGCAGATGAGATGGTCATGATGCTTTTTCAAACCAAGTTCATACTTCTTACCCTGCACACCAAAAGAGATAGACGAAGCTATCTGTGATGTTTCGAGCAATGAAAGTGTACGGTACACTGTCGCAATACCGATATTGATATCGGGGTTTGCTTGTTTGAGCTTATTGTAGATGTCCTCAGGGGTGAAGTGCCCATCGTTGTCATAAAGAAATTTGAGTACGAGTTCTCTTTGTTTGGTGAATTTGAGTGTATTTTCTTTTAAAAGCGCTTGGAATTTTTCTAAGAGAACAGGATAGGCAATCATCATAACCCTTTAGTGATTTGCCGTTGTATTGGCATCAACTATATTCGCATCTACATGGCTTGCATTGTTGTCCGTAGGTGCTTCTTTTTTTGTAGTAAGACCCATAAGTGCAGGGTCAAGATTGATAAGATATGAACCTGACTGTTTAAGGTAGGGGTAAAGTACAGAGTCTTTAACATACTTTTCTAGGTTGTCTTTCACTAATGTAACATTGGAAAGTGCTGTCACAATAAGAGCAAAGATTAAGAAGTATTTGCCTCCCCCTGCTATAAAACCTAAAAGACGATTAAGAAAGCCTAGTCCACTTTGACTGGTTAACTTTGAGAAGATAGCACCTAAAATGGTAGCACCTAGCCAAATAATAGTAAGGATGGCTAAAAAACCAATCAGTTTTAAAAGAGATTGGTTTTCCAAATGAAAGAAATTTGTGTCTATAAAGTTCGCTGCAGTGTCTGAAAGACGTGAAGCGAAATAGACACCTGCTACAAGCCCCACAAGCCCAAAGGCTTCTTTAATGAACCCTTGCAGAAAGCCTTTTATTCCTAAGATTAGGATAATCGCTGCGATAGTGACATCAAAGTAATTAAAGTCCATCATTGAAAAATTTTCCATGTTTATCATCTCTCCATATTGTTTACAATTTTCGTATTGTATCTATAGTTGTCTAAAAATGCTTTTAGACAAGGGTATTCCTTAAACGACAGCTCTTGATATTTCTTCTGGTTTATTGGCATATTGTAGTGCTATATCACGGCTAATCTTACCTTCTTTTAGGAAAGTTAAGAGTGCTTGTGTCTGTGTTTGCATCCCAGAATCCCCTTGACCTAGTTGCATTTGTGAATAGATTTGGTGTACTTTATCTTCACGGATAAGGTTGGAGATAGCATGGTTGGTGATGAGTATCTCAGAAGCAGCAACCCTTCCACCGCCAAGTTTTGGTAAAAGTGCCTGTGCTATAACAGCAACCAATGAAGAGGAAATCATCGCTCTAATTTGTGGTTGCTCATCTCCTGAAAATACATCGATAATACGGTTAATAGTCCCTGGAGCAGAAGAGGTGTGAAGTGTACCAAAGACAAGGTGCCCTGTTTCTGCTGCGGTTAAACCAGCCTCGATAGTTTCCTTATCTCTCATTTCCCCGATGAGGATGATATCTGGATCCTGACGCATTGCAAATTTGAGTGCTGTGGAAAAAGATTTGGTATCTTCTCCAACACCCCTATGTGAAAAGACACATTTTTTGTTTTGGTGGATAAACTCCACTGGATCTTCCACGGTCACTACGTGTTTTTGTTCTGTCATGTTAACTTCATTGAGCATGGCTGCAAGGGTGGTTGATTTACCAGAACCTGTTGGTCCTGTAACCAAAATAAGTCCTTTTTCCCTTTTTATAAGACTTTTATACACTTGTGGTGCACCCAAATCATCCAAAGATGGTACATCAATAGGGATGATCCTAAATGCCGCTGCCATGTCACCCAATGTCTTATAGTAGTTTGCTCTAAATCGACCAATACCTGGAATGAGTAGGGCAAAGTCCAGTTCATCATTTTCTTCAAATGCCTGCTTTTGTTTTTCGGTAATGAGGGAATAACCCATCTCTTCGATGTCTTCACCCGTCATCTTTGGTAGGTTGACAGGCTTAAGTACGCCGTCTAGTCTTATCTGTGGTTCTGTACGCGAAACAAGGTGTAAATCGGAAGCACCATGTGTTACCACACTTTGAAGTAATTTTTTAATGTCAAAAGCAGCCATAAGTATCCTTTTATTTGAGGTTTTCTAGATAGTGAGTCTCATTATAGCCAACTATTACCTTATTATCAACTGTAATGACAGGTCTTTTTATAAGCATATTTTCTTTGGCAAGCCATGCCTCTTTCTCTTTGTCATCGAGATGCATTTCTTTGAGTTTTAAGGTACGGTAGGTTGTACCACGCGTGTTAAAGAGCGTTTTAATGTCAGTGCCTTTTAGCCATGAAGCGATAGGGTCTGCATCTACAGGCATCTCACGAAAGTCAATGAAGGTGTAGGGAATATCATGTGTTTTTAAAAACTTGATGGCTTTTCTGACGGAGTCGCAGTTTTTGATACCGTAGATTTTTAACATTAGTCAATAATCGCAGGTACAATGAAGAAATCATCTGCACTTTTTGGTGCATGGTTAAAGAGGTTTTCTGCGATGTCATTTTTCTGACTAGGGATGTCTTCTCTTAACGGTGTTCCTCCATCAAGTGTTGAAAAGGAGCTACTTAGAGAGTCTGTATCTAACTCATTTAAATTGTCTATATAGTTCAATATACCCGAAAGTTGTGCTTTGACTTCTTCTTTTTTACTCTCATCAATTCTAAGGTGTGAAAGTTTCTCTAATTTTGCTAAAACTGTGTCGTCTATTTGCATGCTATGCCTTATTGGTGCGTTTTGTTATTTTTCTTATTATATATTAATTTAGTTTAGATATAACTAGAAATATTATTAGTATGAAGGATAGCACGATGATGCCACAATTAGATATGAATTCACAAGAGTTCAAAGATGAACTTGCAAAAACAGAAAAATTTACTGACAAAGTATGTGAGAGTAAAGGGTGGGTATATAATGTCAATGAAGACGTAAACGAAGGTGTTATCATGGGGCTTGCGCGCCATAAAATGCTTTTTGGTAAGCGTTTCTGCCCTTGTTTTATGGTTGAGCCAGACCCTGCAAAAGAAGGAAAGTTTAAAAGTACAGATGACCGTATCTGTCCATGTAAACCAGCGATAGAGAAAGAAATACCAGAATCTGGTGTATGTCACTGTCAAATATTTTGTACACCTGAGTACCGTGCAGCGCAAGAAGCCTAGAGCTTCCATACTAATAGAATATGCTCAGTAAACTTAACAGCAAATTATAATAATTATTGACTATAATTATAAAATAATTTACGTCAGGGAGACATAACGTGCAAATGTTACTAGAAAAAAACGATATCAATTCAGAAGAGCTTCAAACTTTACTTCAATTAAGAAAAGAGGGGAAGGCAGATTTTGTCTTGGTCGATGTGCGAGAAGATATGGAGTGGAATATGGGGCACATAAAAGGTGCGGACATGTTAAAACCAACATCCACTTTTCAACAATGGGCACAAGACTTTTTCAATCAAACCAAAGATAAAACAGTCATCTTTACCTGCCGTACAGGAAGCCGTAGTGCTCAGGTACAGAATGTTTTTAGACAAAATGGACATACCCGTTCTATCAACCATTTTGGTGGGATAGTAACGTATCATGGCGAGATAGAAAAATAATCTTTATCACACCTCCAAAATCACAATGATATGCATTGTGATTTTTTTCAATACTCTCCTACGCTTAGACTAAGCACAAACTATCTATAATAACAACAAAATAATCAATAAAATGAGAACATAATGAACGTCGTTGACCTTTTACTTAAACTTCTGAGCTATAAATCTTTAACACCTGATGATGCAGGATCTCTAAAATTTATAGAAAAATATCTTGATGGTTTTAAAGCTGAGTATGTCAATCAAGAAGGGGTGAAGAACCTTTTTTTAAGTAAAAAATTTGGTGAGGGTGTACACCTATGTTTTGCAGGACATGTAGATGTTGTACCCTCAGGGGATAATTGGGATACCAATCCGTTTGTACCCGTCATTAAAGAGGGGAAGATTTATGCGCGAGGCACACAAGATATGAAGTCAGGTGTGGCTGCTTTTGTACAGACTTGTAAAGAGGTAGCATCTTTTGATGGAACCCTTTCTATACTCCTCACTTCAGATGAAGAAGGCGATGCCAAGTATGGTACAGTCATCATGCTTGAACACTTAAAGGCACAAGGTAAATTGCCAGAGTATTGTGTGGTTGCAGAGCCTACATGTGAGACAGATTTTGGTGATGCTATCAAGATAGGACGTAGAGGCTCTATCAATGGGTACTTGACTATCCAAGGAAGACAAGGTCATGCCGCTTACCCAGAAAAAGCCATTAATCCCGTGCATCAGCTAGCCCCTATACTAGAAAAAATCGCAGGCATACCCTTGGACAATGGTGACGATGACTTCGCACCCTCTCAAATGGTAATAACAGATATACGTGGAGGTATGGAAGTGACCAATGTCACGCCAGGTAGTCTCAAACTGATGTTTAATGTGCGTAATTCCACTAAAACTACACAAGAAGACATTAGACTACATATAGATAAATGTTTTGATGGTTTAGACTATAGCTTAGAACTTACCCAAGGCTCATACCCTTTTGTGACGACAAGAGACTCACAAGTAGTGAAGCATTTGGCAAGTAGTATTCAACAAGTAACTGGACTCGATACGAAACTCTCTACCGCTGGTGGAACCAGCGATGCACGGTTTATGGGAGCCTTTGGTATAGATGTGGTAGAGTTTGGTGTGATAAATGATACGATTCATGCACCTAATGAATGTACGTCTATTCAAGAAGTAGAAAAACTGGCGGAAGTCTTTACGTCTTTGGTCAAACATTTTAATACAAATAGGAACACTAAATGACAAAAATAATTTTAACACTCTGTACACTTTCAGCACTATTACTCGCGTTGGATTGGGAAAAAGATATGGATACTGCTTTGGCTGTCGCACAAAAAGAACATAAAAATGTGATGGTCATGGTAGAAGGTGAACATTGCCGTTGGTGTAAGAAGATGAAGGCACGTACACTGCTTGATGAAGGTGTAGAAAAAAGACTTTCAAAATATGTTGTGGTAAAAGTGATGCGTGAAGATGGAAATGCTATGGCAAAACTCCCTCCTGTTGAAGGTGTACCAACCATCTTTTTCATGAAAGAAAATAAAGCGATTCTCGAAGAGATTATGGGCTATTATAATGTGGAAGATTTTATCTTGCGCATTGATGCGTTAGAAAAAAAGTAAATCGTTTCATCTCACATTATGCAAAATAGACCACATTTTAAAGAGTATGTGATGGCGCGGCTTGTGACGCTTGCTGTGGCCGTATTCATCTTATGTGTAGTACTCTTACTTGTTCTTATAGATGATAACCAAACTGTATGGACTGCAGTGTTTGTGATAGCTTTGGCATTTTCTTTATTTGTCTATGCTGTGGCACGTGGTGCTGACCGTATGCAAAAAGAACTTCGCACGATAAACAAGTACCTCTCACACATAGACAAGGCCGATGAGATACACTACAAAGCTCGCTTTTTTACCCAAGAGTTTGAAGACATCAACCAAAATCTTATTAAGGTGCTCAAAGCCTCTAAAAAACGTGAAGATGTGAAGCAACGCTACAATGCTAAACTCAAGTTGAAAAATCGCCAACGTGGGGATATGATTTCGGCTATTGCACATGAATTTAGAAACCCTATAGCGTCCATCATGGGATATGCACAGACACTTGAAGATGATAAAGATATTCCTTCTAATTTACAAGAGAAATTTTTAAATAAAATCTATAACAATGGTACCAAGATAGAAGCACTCCTTAGTCGTTTAGTCTTATGGAATAAGTTTGAAAGTGGAGAAGCCACACTACACCCTAGCTCTTTTGATATGTATACTTTGATACAAGAGGTGAAAACATCACTAGAAGACAAATATCCAACGCGACACATCGTGATAGATGCAAAAAGCTATGTGATAGAGGCCGATCGTACACTGTTGGATATAGTGATGAAAAACTTGATAGAAAATGCACTCAAGTATTCTAAAGATGAGGTATATGTGAGCATCAAAGAAGGATGTATTTCTATTTATGATAAGGGTGATGGTATCTCTGCAAAGGATATTGGGAAGATTACGAAAAAGTTTTATCGTTCTGGTACACACACTTGGGACAACTCAATGGGCTTGGGTCTTGCTATCGTAAAAAGTATCTTAACCCTACATCAAAGTAAGTTACTTATCACAAGTCAAGAGCATGAGGGGTCTACTTTTTCTTTCAACATCTAAAGTGATGAATCTGTTCATAAATTTTGATGAAAAGAGTACTTTTCCCTACATTAGTCGTAAATCTCAAATAAACTCACTACAAATAACCATCTTTTAACACAAACTTTTATACTATTATTCTATGCGTTTTCCCATGTTCTATTTAGAATAATGGGGTCTTATAATTATTATAGGATTAGCTAAATTTAAGGAGGAAGCATGAAATTAGGTTTCTTAGTTGACCTTAACCTATGTATGGGTTGTAAAGGTTGTGAGATAGCTTGTAAAGTGGAAAATGAAGTGCCAATTGGTTCTTGGCGTTTACGTGTAAAGTATATTGATATCGGGACATTCCCAGATACATCAAGATCATTTACACCATTACGTTGTAACCACTGTGAGTCTGCGCCATGTGAGCGTATTTGTCCAGTATCTGCATTGCATTATTTGGAGAATGGTATTGTCAATGTCGACAGTGCTAGATGTATCGGTTGTGCAGGTTGTATGATGGCATGTCCTTATGGAGCAATCTATATGGATCCTGAAACAAATACTGCTGATAAATGTACATACTGTGCGCACAGAGTTGAGTCTGGTATGATGCCAGCATGTGTGGTTGTTTGTCCAGTACAGGCAAACATCTTTGGTGACATTGAAGATGACAGCAGTCATATTTCTCAGTACATCATGGAACACCAAGGAAGTGTACAGGTACGTAAGCCTGAAAAAAATACAACTCCAACACACTTCTATGTAGGTGGTGGTAATCAAACACTGAACCCACTTGCGCATGAAAGATTGGAAGGGTATAGTCTCTTTAACAATGTAACACACTTGAAGCACATTGGTGACCCACACCACGGTGTTTTAGATAGATTCCTTGCACCATTTGAATCAGAAGAAAAACTTGACAATAAGAGTTTTATGGATTCTGAAAAAACAACTGCAGGTTCACATAACGAAGAAGAGGGAGGTCACTAAGATGGTAGAAAGTACAATTCACGCAACACAAGCTGTTGTAACACTTGATGTGCCACTTCCAGGGATAATCTGGGGTTGGATGATTACACTGAATATGTGGGCAAAATCAATCGGTACAGGTGTTATTTTAGTAGGTGCATTCTTACTTTACAGACACAAAAAAGAAGAGATGCCTAACCTAAGATGGATGATGCCACTTTTAGCATTTGTTTTCCTAAACATCTTCTTATTGTTTACACTTACAGATCTTCACCAACCTTATAGAATGGTGAATATTTTCTTACACCCACATTGGACATCAGCGATTACTGTTGGTGCATGGATGGCTTCATTGTTCCTGTTATTGATTACTATTATGTTAGTGATTAGTATTGGAGATGAGTTCCCAGGTGTACCATTTAAAGGATGTGTACTGACTAAAATGGGTAGAGCAAACTCTGGTCTATACGAAAAAGTATTTCCATTTGTTGTGTTCCTAGCAATTCCAGTAACACTGTATACTGCAATCATTATGGCAGAATCATCTGCTAGAGAGTTATGGCAAGCACCTGCTGAAGTCATGCAAATGATGTGGGCTGCATTTATGGCTGGTGCATCAGCACTTATCTTGGCATCAGGAAAATGGAGTAAAGAAGCAAGAAGTGATTTAGCGCTTGTACTTGCGATTGCAACATTCTTCTCATTTATGATGTATATGGGTGAGTATTTCTTCTCATTCAAATCTGCAGAAGGTGAAGCTACTTTAGCATTTGTGCATTCAGGTGGACCATATAACGTAGAATTCTGGTTTGGTATGGTACTTGGATTTATTATGCCATTCTTTATCGCTGTTGGAAACATGAAAAGTGATAACAAAACGCTACTAAGAGTAGCAGCTATTTTAGCATTGGTAGGACTATACATGGCAAAAGATGTATGGCTTAAAATTCCACAATTGCTAAACTTGAGTTAAGGAGGAGATATCTATGACA
>JALUYL010000052.1 GCA_027012955.1 Sulfurovum sp. | reverse complement strand
TAATTAGCAAATTAGAGGTAGAATATCAGAGATTTTACCTTGTAATGATTTTTTTAAGCTCAAAAATTACTATGAGGAAAAATTAGTCACTTGGGTGGGTTTGAATTTGCAAGTGGCTCTATACAATTTTATTTACGTGGTGCGTTAGCAAACGCACCCTACATTAATCACGCGAATGCGTGCCTTGTCATCCCGAACACCCTTGAAAGCAGAGCGATTTGAGAGGGATGACGATTTTTTGCTTCGTTTTTTCTAAAAAAATGAAGAGAGAAACATCGCCTCAATTCAAATAAAAGGAACCATAAAAAACAAATATAAATATTTTACCGTTTTTTACGAGCCAACAACTTTAACAACAAAGCATTCAAAACAAACTGCGGAGGCGATCCCATATCTAAAGCCGTATAACTATTGGAAAACAAATTCAACGTCTTATCATCCAAATTATATTTTTCCGAAACGATAGCTTCCTTTACGATACGTTCAACCAAAGGTGTCATCTCTTTTTGACTCGTGCGCTTATGTGTTTGCACAAATTCATACACCGAAGCCAAAGAGAGATGTAACATATCTAAGCCCAATACCTCTTGCTCTGCTTTTTCAGAAAGTACCGTGATAGGCAAACGTGATTTAATCGTATCTAAAACCGTAGATTTACTCTCCGTGACTAAAATAAAAATTTTGTTTTTAGGTGGTTCTTCTATGACTTTAAGGAGTTTGTTTTGTACCAATGGCGTAAAAGCCTTGTCAGCAAGGATTATGATGGTTTGCTCATCACTTGCCATATAGGCTTTTTCTATGGCTAGCTTGGCATCAGACACAGAGAACGAAACTTTGTCTGTAATGTGTCTATGTACAAAAGGTTGGGTAAATGTATTGTCTCCGGCTGTATCAACCACACAAGCTGGAGTGATGATTTCAACGATAGTTTCGTTACTACGGAGTTTTTCTAGTTCTTCGATTGTTTTACTCATCTGTGCGGTTACTACCACTTGACTTGT
The DNA here is from genome assembly GCA_027012955.1 of Sulfurovum sp. GTDB lineage: Bacteria > Campylobacterota > Campylobacteria > Campylobacterales > Sulfurovaceae > Sulfurovum. The sequence goes on along the minus strand of JALUYL010000052.1, from coordinate 10,592 downwards.
CAATCTCATGAATCTAACTCTAACTCCCCAAAGAGTACTGCAGAAAGTGTGCTGTCAAAAAGCTTGTAGAGCTGTAAAAGTTTAATGTCGAGTAAAGGGTCTGAAGAGCGCAAGGCAAAGGCATTTTGCACCTCTTCATCGAGTACCCATAAAAAACTGTTGTCACATCTGTATGCCAGTTTACTGTAAGGGTGATCTCCCCTACCAATATACCAAACATAATATCCATTAGGATACGAAATCTCTAACATATCTTCTAAAAGTTGCATCTCATCTGTGGTGTGCAGGTTAGATAGATTTGGAAAACATTCAGAGAGTTGATAAAAGGGTAACAAAGGTCTGTTTTTACGTAAATCATTGACTGCATTTAAAATGTATTTTCCAAACCATTTGTGTGATTCGTCGGTCACAACAAGCACAGTTTTTCCCTCAACACTCTGAGCTACTGCACTCTTTACAAGTGGTGCCCACTCATAACGGTACTCTTCCATCCACGAAAAAGAGGACTCTTCTTCCCTTATGGTGTCAAGTGTCCATTTAAGCAGTTGTTGCATTATTTATCTAACTCGTACGCTTCATGTAGTGTTCTAATAGCAAGCTCACCATACTTTTCATCGATGACCATAGAGACTTTTATCTCTGAAGTCGAAATCATCTGTATGTTGATGTTGTTATCTGCCAATACTCTAAATGCCGTAGCAGCCACACCTGAGTGAGACTTCATACCTACACCGACCACAGAGACTTTACATACATGCTCATCAAAGTCCATACCCTCTATGTCATGGTCAAATCCTGCCATCACTTTTTTAGCATTTTCGTGTTCTGATTGCGGTACGGTAAATCCAAGATTGGTTGCGCCATCTGTTCCAACATTTTGAATGATTATATCTACGTTAATGTTTTCACTTGCAAGCTTTGTAAATATCTCTGCTGCAATCCCTGGTCTGTCTGAAACACCTCTAAGTGTTACCCTTGCTTGGTTTTTATCTAGTACAACACCAGATACTAATACTTCTTCCATATTGTCATTCTCCTCTGATATCAATGTACCTTCATTGTCTGAAAAACTGCTTTTTGCATAAAGCTTCACACCTAATTTCTTTGCCAACTCTACCGAACGGTTTTGCAATACCTTTGCCCCAAGACTCGACAACTCCAGCATCTCATCATAAGAGATAGTATCGAGCTTTTTAGCATTTGGTTCTATGCGTGGGTCAGTGGTGTAGATGCCATCTACATCTGAGTATATCTCACACTGATCTGCTTTGAGTGCACCTGCCAGTGCCACAGCAGAGAGGTCAGAACCACCACGTCCCAGTGTTGTGACTGAACCGTCTTTGTTGATACCTTGAAAACCTGCCACAACAACAACTTTCCCTTCGTCTATAGCATTATGCATAGCTGTGGGGTCAATGGTCTCAATACGTGCATAAGTATGTGTATCATCTGTCACAATACCTGCTTGTCGTCCAGTCATTGCTACTGCATCAAACCCTTTAGACTGAAGCGCGATAGAAAGCAATGCAGCTGTCACACGTTCCCCTGAACTTAAAAGCATATCCAGCTCTTTTTTGGCTGGCGTGCTTGTAAAGTGTTCTGCATAGCCTATGAGCTTGTTGGTTTCACCACTCATTGCAGAGACTACCACGACAATGTCATTACCTGCTTCTCTAGCCTTGGCAACTCTGTTTGCCACATTTTCAATGCGATCTAAGTCGCCAACACTTGTACCGCCATATTTGTGTACTACTAACATCTAAATAAGACCTTTTTATAAAATAGACGCATTCAGAGCAAAGCTCTGAATACTACGCTGTCGCTGTGACCTCTTCAGCAGAGGGCTCACGTGGCTAACCACGTTTTTTATTTTCATATCAAACCTTCTTTGATAAAGTAATCAATCACTCTTCTGTAAACAGGACGTTTAAAATACGTCACTTTCTTGAGTAACTCTTCGTAACATACAAAGTTATACTCTTTAAATTCTGGTATATGATATGCATCTAAATCTATCTCTGCATTCTCTTTGAGACGTACCAAAAAATATTTTTGTGTCTGCCCATCAAAAGGGTATTTTTTTCCTCTTGATACCTTTGGGAAAACATAAGAAATCCATTCGGGATATTCTCCCAAAACCTCTACGTTATCACAGCCAATCTCTTCTAACAATTCTCGTTTTAATGCTTCTCTAGGTGTTTCACCTTCATCAATGCCCCCTTGTGGGAATTGCCATACATTTTTTATATCACTACGGTGCGCTACAAAGAACTCACACGTATCAGGATATTTGGAAGAGAGTATCACAGCTGCGACATTTGGACGATATGTCTTTTGCCTTTGCATCATGTCAACTCTTATATTATTTATTTCTGATATTATTTTATCAAAATAACGGTTATAAGGCGTTTAATTTGCTAGCATATATTCATATCCCTTACTGTGATTCCAAGTGTCATTATTGTTCTTTCAATACCTATGTCGATAAGTTTGATACACGTAAAGATTATATGCATGCACTCTACACACAACTTGTTTTTGAGTTGGAGCGATTTGGGGCAACGCAAAACAGCATAGAAACGCTTTTTATCGGTGGTGGTACACCATCTACGGTCTCCCCCGAACTCTATGCACCTATTTTTAAATTACTAAAACCCTATCTTATAAAAGATGCCGAAATCACCACAGAAGCAAACCCAAACTCTGCCAGTAAAGTATGGCTAGAAGGTATGCAAAAGTTAGGTGTCAACCGTGTGAGTTTTGGTGTACAGAGTTTTGATGCTACAAAACTTAAAGCCCTGAACCGTGCTCACGATCCAGAGCAGGCAAAGACAAGTATTCTTCATGCAAAAGCACTTGGTATTGCACATATATCTTTAGATCTCATCTATAACTATCAAGGCGATACCCAAGCACTGCTTTTAAAAGACATCGAGACCGCATTTTCTCTGCCTATTGACCATATCTCTGCGTATGAACTAACCATTGAGGGTGGTACAAAATTTGCTGAGACTCCAGAAGTACGACAAGATGATGAGAATCTTGCATTTTTTGTCACCCAACAGATAGAAAAACGTGGATTTAAAGCCTATGAAATCTCAAATTTTGGCAGCTACCAAAGTCAACATAACAAAGGGTATTGGGAAATCAAAGACTACATTGGTGCAGGGGCAGGTGCCGTAGGGTTTTTAAAAGAGCGACGTTTTTACCCTAGTACGGGCATAGAAGCATATATTGATAATCCTCTTCATGTGACAGAAGAAACGCTCACAGAAGATGAACTGATTACAGAAAGAATCTTTCTAGGATTACGTTCTAACATTGGCATAGAGAAAGCAACACTCAGCACTCAAATGCAAAAAAAGGCTGACTTTTTATGTGAAGAAAAAAAACTTATGGCAACGTCTACACATTACTACAATGACAATTTCTTTCTAGCAGACGAACTATCACTCTATATTCTAGGGAACCACTAACAATAGGTAACACCCACAATGGGTTTTGCAAATGTGAGATTGTGCAAGAGATTTATGAGTCCTAGCCATAGCTAAGACGAAGTAAATATCTTGTGCAAGATTGCGTTTGCAAAGCCCACCCTTCGGGCATCACTAGCTTTCGCCTATGCGTCGTTACTCTTTCTCACCTTAGCTACGGCTAGGGTTTCAAAAGAGTGCCTAGCCTAGACAAAAGCTAGAGATGTTGTGGGTATTACCTATTATTAGAGGTTCCCTTTAGGATAATTGGCTAAAATACAGCTATTAAAATTTTAAGGTTTATGTATGTTTGGCATCGGATTTACCGAATTACTTCTTATCGCTATTATTGCTATCTTGTTTTTAGGCCCAGACAAACTTCCTGGCGCACTTGTTGAGATGGCTAAATTTATCAAAGGTGTGAAAAAAACCATTGGTGAAGCAAAAAGCTCTTTAGAAGAAGAACTGAAAATTGCAGACTTGAAAGAAGAAGCGCTCAACTATAAAAAGCAACTTACAGAAGCTACAGATGAGTTGAAGGGGTTTAAAAATATTAGTTTTGATGACTTTGATGATATTGACTATGACAAACAGACTTCTGCAGACTTTCCACAAGCTGAACAAACCGAAACAAAAGAAGTTCAAAACGTTACCACACAAGTAGAAACTAAAAATGAAACCGTTACCTTTAAGAAAAAGTCCAAAGCAGAGAGTAAAATTAAAAAAGAGAACAAAACAAAACAAGAAACAAAGGGTGATGCATAATGTTTGATGAACTAAGACCCCACCTTGTTGAACTCAGAAAAAGACTTGGACTTTCTGTTCTTTCTGTTTTCATCGCATTTATCGTAGCCTTCACTTTCCATGAACAACTCCTTGAATGGATTACAGCACCACTTAATGAAGCACTTGCACAAGTAGCAACCCTCTCTAAAAAAGCAGCAGATGGCATGGTGACCACGCACCAAGTTGGTGGAGCATTTTTCGTAGCACTCAAAGTCTCATTTTTTGCAGGACTTTTAGGTGCTTTGCCTTTCATACTCTACCAAGTATGGCTTTTCATAGCCCCAGGACTTTACAGCAATGAAAAGAAGATGATTATTCCTTTTGTTGTCGGTGGCTCCGTCATGTTCATGATTGGCATACTCTTTGCCTACTACGTGGTAACACCTTTTGGTTTTCAATTTCTCATTACCTTTGGTTCCTTCCTCTATACACCACTGATTAACATCGAAGACTATGTAGGCTTTTTTACCAAGATTATGATGGGCTTTGGTATTGCTTTTGAGCTTCCAGTATTTGCCTACTTCTTGGCACTTTTAGGGCTTGTTACTGACAAAACACTTAAAGACTTTTTCCGTTACGCTGTACTTATCATCTTTGTAGTCGCTGCGCTACTTACTCCCCCAGATGTGCTGACACAGCTACTTATGGCAGCACCACTGGTGATACTCTATGGTGTTTCTATCCTTATTGTAAAAATGGTAAACCCCTATGTAGAAGAGGAAGAAGATGACGATGATGAGAGTGAAGATACTACAGCCTAATGTCCCCAGAAATACTTAATAAAAATCTTCTTGCTGAAAATCTTCTTACTAAAAATTATGATTATGAACTCCCAGAGGGGTTCATAGCTACCACACCTGTACATCCTAGAGACCATGCAAAACTTTTGGTCTATGACAGAGAAACAGACACTATCACCCATACGACATTCAAACATTTATTAGACTTTGTACCCAAAGAGTGTGATGTATTTCTTAACGATACCCGTGTGATAAAAGCACGTATCTTTGGCGTAAAAGAAGCCCACAGCATCAACAGTAAAGGCTTTGTGCAAGGCGGAGGAAAAGTAGAACTTCTCTTTAACAAACCACTAGACGCACACCACTATCTTGTCATGATACGTGGCAAAGTACAAGTAGGTACAAAACTCCTTTTTGACGATAACCTTGTAGCAACAGTGACAAACTTTAACGAAGATGGTTCGCGTGTCGTTACCTTTAGTCATCATGCCAAAGAGATACGTTTTGAAGACCTTGTATTGGTACTCGATAAGATAGGACACCTCCCTCTCCCTCCTTATATGCAAAGAGAAGACAACAAAGATGACGAGACAGACTACCAAACCCTCTTTGCTAAAAATGCAGGTGCCGTGGCTGCGCCTACAGCATCATTACACTTCACCCCTGACCTCTTTGATGCTCTACAACAAAGACATGCAACCCATACAGTCACCCTACATGTAGGTGCGGGCACGTTTAAACCTGTAGATGTAGAGGAAATACTTGCACATCCTATGCACTCTGAATATTTTGCTATCCCAGAGCGTTCTGCCAAAGTGCTTGATAGAAAACAACCCTTGCTAGCCATAGGTACCACCGTTACGCGTACTTTAGAGTACTATGTACGTACACAAAAAACCCAAGGGGAATGTGACCTCTTTTTAAACCCCTCTAACCCTCCAAAGCGTGTCACCCATCTACTAACAAACTTCCATTTACCAAAAAGTACACTTATTATGCTCGTTTCAAGCTTTATTGGAAGAGAAAAAACGTTACAATTATATAAAGAAGCCATAGAAAAAGAGTATCGCTTTTTCTCTTATGGTGACGCAATGCTTATACTTTAAAAAGGTTGTCTATGAAAAACCATTTTCATTTACACTTACTTCTCCTCGCTTTTACTTTTCTCTTTTCTGCCTGTGCACAAAAAAAACCGTATCACTATCCAAATTATGAGATTATCAAACCAGAGAAAGTCTGTCAGCCTAACCGTGAGAACATCCAAACACTTTTGGCGTCTTACCTTGGTAAACCCTATGTCTGGGCAGAAGAAGGACCCGATGCCTTTGACTGTTCTGGCTTAACCTACAACATTTATGGCTCTATGGGTATAGACATTCCACGTATCGCGCGAGAACAAGCTAAAATGGGAAAAACCATTCCCTTTGCTAAACTTGAATACGGAGACCTTATCTTTTTTGGTAGCACCAATAAACGCAGTAAACGGATTAGCCATGTAGGGATGTACTTAGGTGATGGTTGGTTTGCCCATGCAAGCAGTAAAAACAGAAAAGTCACTATCAGCCACTTCGAAAAAGAGCCTATCTATCTAAAACGTATGAAGATTTGTAAACGTTACCTCAGTGAAGATGAACGTGCCAAGTATATGAACTGTGACGTACCTCTTAAAAAGATGAAAGTCACAAGTACACGCTACACCACACCATGGAAAACAGGGATGAAACTCCCTAAAAAAGCTGTGCCAGGTTAAAGATGAAAACAGCCCTTATCCCTTTATCTATAGTACTACTGAGTCTCACTGCCTGTAAACCACCCCATCATCCTATACATCCAAACTATAACGTTATCAAACCTAAGGTCAAGTACTCACCCTCTAAAGAAAATTTAGAAAAAATGGTGAAACAACTACAGGGAAGTCCTTATGTTTGGGCAGAAGAAGGACCCGACACGTTTGACTGTTCTGGCTATACCTACTACATGTATGGCAGTATGGGCATCGACATTCCTCGTGTCGCCAGAGAACAAGCCAAGCATGGTACAGCCATTAATGTCGATGCATTACGCTATGGAGACCTCATCTTCTTTGACACAGAGAGGCAGCGTAGAGGGCGCATTACACATGTGGGCATGTACCTAGGTAATGGGTGGTTTACACATGCCAGTACCACCGACTACGAGATAGTCTATTCAAACCTCAATACCTCATCCTACTATAAAAAACGACTATGTGTGTGTAGACGCTATTTGCCTTCTACGCTAAAGCTTGATACACCCGTACAAAAGCCATGGAAAGTACAAGCCCCACAGAAAAAACAAACACCCCCAAGGCTAGAGCGAGGGCATGGTAACTTTTACATACAGGTAGGCTCTTTTTCTGGAGAACCAAAACAAAGTCTACTCGACCATATCAGTAGTTTAAACTACAAGTATAAACGCATACAATTTACCCATCAAAATAAAAATATTGTGAAACTTTTGATAGGGCCTTATGAAGAAAAAACTACAGCCTTGCAAGTCTTACCGTCAGTCAAAAGACAGATACAAAAAACTGCCTTTATCGCAGAGATACGATAAAAGGCTGGACTAAAGCATAACTAAGAAGTTCTAAATATCTGCAAGAAATTTGTTGACAGAACGATTGAGTGTTTTTATGGCGAAGATATACTTCTCTTGGTAATTTGCTACTAACTCATACTTTTTATACAGCAGTAGTTGAAGAATCTCTGTCATCAAGTCCTGCATATCATGCGCACCTATGGCACCACAGAGTCCTTTCATATCGACACAGAGCATTTTTATCTGTTCGTAGCGGTGTTCCTTAACTAGACTGGCAAATATCTTATCACTTTCACCATAGGCTTCAATAAACTCTTTGAGCACCTCAAGATAAAGGGCTTCACTGTTGTTAGAACGTTGAATACCCTCAGCGATATCGATACCTTCATAATGTTTTATCTCACGTGGTGTCACATCTGCTAACTCTATACGTGACAATGGTTTGTCTAACATATACATCGCCATAGCAGTGTACAGTTTACCAATATTCAGTGGTTTAGACAAGAATGCATTCACCCCTGAGTGGAACATCTTTTTAATCTCACTATCTAAAACCAGCGCAGTAAAGGCAACGATAGGCAGGTTATCAAATTTCGTATCTAAACGTATCATTTGTGTGGCTGTGTATCCATCCATGATTGGCATGTTGATATCCATGAGGACAAGGTCAAACTTATGTTTTCCTTCTTTCACGATATCGACAGCTTCTTGTCCATTGTTCGCAATGGTGATTTTAATCTCGGACAGGTGTAACAAGTTCGTCAATACTTTTTGATTGATAAGATTATCTTCTACGATGAGTACGCTCTTGTTTTTAAAGTCTTTAAAACGCTCTTGCGTGATGCCTTTGGTTTCCAAGATATGTGATTTATGCGTTCTTAGTTGCTTCTCATCTTTATCTTTTTTAACCTCAGGTTCTATCATAGACTTTAAGTCATACATGTTAACTATCAGTTCAAAGATACGCTCTTGATTCAGTGGTTTAAAGAGGTGCATATCGATGATATCATCGACAAATGAACTTTTATCTGCACGAAGCAGTGCGTTTAGGGCGATAACCTTTAAAGATTTACCCATTTTAATCTTCGTAATATACTCTACCAAACGATGCGTAAACAAACTTTCATGTAAAACGATGATATCAAATGGTGTAAGGTTTGGTATGTTTCTTCTAAATTCTTCTTGTGTAAGTACCGTCACATCATGTCTAAAGTACGCAAACATTTTCTTAATGGACAGTGCCGAATTGTAGTTATCATCTACAATAAGCACTTGCTTCTCGATGAGTGCTTTTTTAGGCAAACGATACATACGTTTATTTGCCTTGTCAACTACGGTAATTGGTATGGCTAAGGTGAAGGTACTCCCCTTTCCTATTGTACTTTGTACAGAAAGTTTTCCATCCATCATGGAGACTAGTTCATTCGATACAAAAAGTCCAAGCCCTACATACGCACCGACTTCTTCATCGTAGTATGGGGTAAAGAGTTTTTCTACCGCTTCAGAGGTAAGCCCTATGCCCGTGTCTGTCACTCTAAACTGCATTTCGATGTTGTCACCATAGGTATCAAACATAGAGATTTCGAGTTTCACTTCGCTAATATTGGCTTGATCCATTTGGTACTCCAAGATGCTCTCAAGTATCTGCCCCAAATGTAATGAGTCCCCTATCAGACGACGAGGAATGTTTTTGTCTATATCAAAGATGAGTTCACATCTACTGCCTGCAAAACGCGAACAGATAGTTCCTGAGACTTCATTAAGCACGTTATTGATGTTAAACTCTTCATTGATGACTTCAACTTTTTTAGACTTAAGCCTTAAAAAATCAATCAAATCATTGGTCACGTCCAACAATCTGTTTTCAACATTGGCAAACATCTCTTCTTTTGCTTCAACACTCGCAGGGGTGTTCATGACTTGACGACCCTCTTCTAGCGCTTGTTTGGCAATGTTATGGATGTTTTCACTCATCGTTGTCAATAAAATGTTTTGATTTTTTTCCATCTCTATCTGCTTGTCAAACAATGCTTGATGTAGTGCCTGCATCCTGCGTGCATTTCTCGCTGCTATAAATAGTATGATGAGTGCCACAGCACCTAAAGTCACAAGTGCTATCCATAGATTGATATTTTCAATCTCTGAAAAGTCTCCTGCCTGTGCCACATGAGCCAGACCAAATCCAGCTATCCCTACGTTGATTTTTCTAAAATACATATGCTTCCCTCAAATTATATATAACTATAGTGCTAACAATATCATTTCCCCATACATAATTTTAGCAAAGGATTTTATGTTTTTACTTATTTCCCAGATATCTAAATAGAATTCTTTGAATTCACGCTATGCTTGTATTTATGGGTTTTGTGTAAAATTTGAATCGCACCCTTAGGTTCGTTGATGATTTTACATGAAGCCCATGAATGCAATGATAGGGTGAAGGCATGAATTTCTATTTAGATATTTGGGTATTGTCCTAATTATAGATAGATTTCGATATTTATTGTTATACTTCCATTATGAAACTAGCAAGTATAGATGTAGGACTCAAACGTATCGGGGTGGCTATCTGCCTTAGTGGCGACATCGTCATGCCCCAAACTGCCATTCTCCGTAAAAACCGTAACCAAGCTGCCCGCGATGTCAAGGCATTTTTAAAAGAGTGGGAGATAGAAAAGCTCATAGTAGGTCTACCTCTAGATGCTGCAAGCTCCGAAGAGATGGAAAGACGCATCAAACATTTTGTCTCTCTCCTTGACCTTACTATACCCGTAGCCTACCAAGACGAACAAAGCTCCAGCCTAGAAGCCAAAGAACTCACCCAAGGCGTCTTCCGCCACCAAAAAGACGGAAAGATAGACTCTGTGGCTGCACAGATTATATTGGAGAGGTATTTGGCTAAAAGTTAAAGCTGCCCTTTCAACGTCCGTATACGCGCATACGCTTTGTCTATAGTCTCTGCTTTTACCTCACCCGACTTTACAAGCGATGCAATAGTATCTACCAAAAGTTTTGTACTTTGTACTTTTTTAGGGTC
>JALUYL010000051.1 GCA_027012955.1 Sulfurovum sp. | reverse complement strand
TATCACAACGGCAAAGTTTTATTTCTTAGGCAAAAAAATAAAATGAAAAAGGTTAAATAATGAATAGACTCTTACTCAATAAAATCATTTTACTACTCTCAACACTCTCAGCAGTGATTGGGATAGGGTTTCTTTTTTGGATTTTGGCAACACTTAGCTATAAAGGCATTACAAGTATTCATTGGACCACATTTACAAAAGATTTGGTCGAAGGGGGTATCCGTAACCTTCTTGTAGGACAGTTTACTATGGCACTCATGGCTACTGTAGTCGCAGTACCTGTGGGTATGATGGCGGGGATTTACCTTAGAGAGTATGGACATGGTTCTAAGCTTGCATCTATCATTCGTAACCTTTCAGACGTGATGATGTCTGCACCTTCCATAGTCATCGGTGTATTTGTCTTTGCACTTTTGGTTGACCCGTTTAACGGGTACAACGGTTGGGCAGGTGTTGTGGCACTGGCTATTATGATGATACCTATCATCATCTCAACCACTGATAATATGCTAGCCCTCGTACCTACAGAACTTCGTGAAGCAGGCATGGCACTTGGAGGCTCTAAGCATAAAATAATCTTGCAGATTGTTGTACGTGCTGCCAAAGTAGGTATTACCACAGGGGTACTACTTTCGTTTGCACGAATCATTGGAGAGACTGCTCCACTGCTTTTTACTTCGGCAAACAACCAGTTTTTTACGATGGACTTAACAGAACAGTTCCCGTCACTGACAGTGAGTATCTATAACCTGGCTACCTACCCCGATGAAGCGAGTCGTGAGCTGGCTTGGGCAGCCTCGTTTATATTGACAGCGATTGTTTTATGTATCAATCTTGTTGGTCGATTTGTAATAAGAAATAAAAAGTAAGGAATATATAGATGGCAAAAAATAATTTAGTCATGGAGCTTAAAGATTTTTCTTTCACCTATGCTGGAGCAGAAAAAGCTTCATTAAAAAAGATTAATCTTCCTATAGAGGAAAATAAAATCACAGCGATGATAGGGCCTAGTGGATGTGGTAAATCTACACTGCTTAGAGCGATGAACCGTATACATGACCTCTACCCAGGCAATACCTATGAAGGAAAGATAAATCTTTATAGAGCAGATGGGAGTAAACAAAATATCTTAGAGTTAAAAAAAGAGAATGATTTTATCAAGCTTCGTCAGGAAGTGGGGATGATTTTTCAAAAGCCGACCCCTTTTCCTATGAGTATTTTCGATAATGTGGCGTATGGACTGAGACTCTCTGGTATTAAAAATAAAACAGAACTTCAAGATAGAGTCGAAAAAGCACTCAAAGGTGCAGCCATTTGGGATGAGACTAAGGATAGATTAAATGAATCAGCACTGGGCATGTCAGGAGGACAGCAGCAGCGTCTGTGTATTGCAAGGGCTGTAGCATTGAAACCTAGAGTACTTTTGTTTGATGAACCTACCTCTGCACTTGATCCCATCTCTACAGGAGCCATAGAAGAGCTTATCGCTGAAATAAAGTCTGAAGTATCCGTAGTCATTGTGACGCACAATATGCAACAAGCCAGTCGTCTAAGTGATTACACTGCATTTATGTACCTTGGTGACTTGGCAGAGTTTGACAAGACAGATACAATTTTTCTCAATCCTAAAGAGAAATTGACAGAAGATTATATTACAGGACGTTTTGGATAAAAGGTGCTACTCTCCAAAGGAGAAGCTTTAGTGAGAGGAATTTAAAAGGGGCTTTGCTTCTTTTAAAGGAGAAAATATAAATAAAGGTTTGGATAATGTTACCAGGATACAATGAAGCTAGACATGAAGTAAGAGAGGCAGTGGTTGATACCCTACAGGGATTGGCAACAGCGAATAAAGCAGGGCTTGAAGCTTTAAAAGCCAAAGATACAGATGCTTTGGCACAAGCACGTAAAAACCTTAAAGAGATATCAAAAACTACAGAGAAGATAGACAACGATATTGTTCTTATCTTTGCCAAATACAGCCCTGAAGCCAGAGATTTACGAGAGATGGTCTCTTACTTGAAAATTACATCAGCATTGAACCGTATACGTGCCAATATCAATAACTATTTGAAAAATATGCAAAGTATGTTGTTAGAAGACAATACAGTGATTGTTGAACTTATTGAAAATTCTTTGGTGATTAACAGCTGTACGGTACATGCTTTTGAATTTGCACTTACAATGTTTCAAACATTTGATGACAATGATAAGATTAAAAACTTAGCCTCTAAAATAGATGTAGAGTATTCTAAAACAGATGATATTTATACGCTTTTAGAAAAAGAGGTCATTCAAAAAATATGTGGTGCAGATGGGCTTGCAGAAGAGTACTTTAATTTACTCAAATACATCCGTAAAAATCTTAAAATTATTGATAGATTAGATTCTATGGCACAAAGAGTTATTTTTGCACGAATGGGCGGAAAGTTATAGTCATATAGTTTTTGCTATAATCTCTCTATGCAAAAAGAGATTGAAATAGTCATCATAGAAGACGAAGAAGATATACTTGAACTCATAGAATACCACTTGAATAAAGAGGGGTACACTGTGACAGGTTTTTTGTCAACAGAGAATGTTGAACAATTTTTAGAAGAAGAGACACCGGCACTCATGTTGGTAGACAGAAATTTACCCGGGATGGAAGGCAGTGAATTTGTCTCTTACCTACGTGAAATAGGCTATGACATCCCTGTCATATTTTTGACCGCTAAAGACAATGAATATGAACTCGAAGAAGGGTTTGAAGCAGGTGGCGATGACTATATGTGTAAACCTTTTTCTCCCAAAGAGTTGACACTTAGAGTTAAAGCTTTACTCAAACGTTCTGGTGCTTTACAAAAGCAAGAGAAACTAAAACATAAACTATTGACCATTGATGTAAGCCAGAAAGATTTACACGTGGACGGCAAGAGCGTAGCCCTAACTAACTTGGAATTCAATCTTTTACATACTTTTATGAAACATATTGACAAAGCACTCACAAGAGATTTTTTACGTGATGAAGTTTGGGGTGTTGAGGGTGAAAATGTCAATGACAATGCTGTCAATGTTGCCATCAACCGTCTAAAAAATAAAATAGACCCAGACAATACACAAAATTATTTTCACCCTGTGTGGGGTGTTGGATATACATTTAATTAAAAAATATGTCAATATGACATATTTTTCTTCTATTACAACTTTTCACGCTACACTTCTACTATGAATAAATTAGAAACCCTTAAACACTATTTCGGACATGATACTTTTCGCCCTTTACAAGAAGAAGTGGTAGATGCCATACTCAATAAAGAAGATGTACTGATGATACTCCCCACAGGTGGAGGTAAATCACTCTGTTATCAACTGCCTACTCTGCTAATGGAGGGCATCACAGTGGTCGTCTCTCCACTGCTTGCCCTCATGCATGACCAAGTGGTAGCTTTGCGTTCTAATGATATCTCTGCAGCGATGCTTTCGTCCATGCAAACCCTAGAAGAGAGTCAAACTATAGAACAGCAGTTACGTAATGGTGAGATAAAACTTCTTTATGTAGCGCCTGAGCGTTTGACGAATGCCTATTTTTTAAACCTCTTGCATCAACTTCCTATAAACTTCTTTGTTATAGACGAAGCACACTGTGTGTCAGAGTGGGGGCATGAGTTTAGAGAAAACTATAGGCGTTTGTCTTTACTTAAGGAGCAGTTCTCTACTACGCCCATAGCTGCATTTACGGCTACGGCTACCAATGCAGTGGAAAGTGATATCGCTACCAACTTAGGACTTGTAGAGCCTAAGCGTGTCAGAGGGTCACTCTTTCGTGAAAATCTCACAATTCATGCACGACACCGCATCAAAGATGGTAGACAGCAACTTTTAGAGTTTTTAAAATCGCACACCGATGAAGCAGGCATCATCTACACTCTTTCACGTAAGTCCACAGAAGCCATAGCCAGTTTTTTGCAAAGCAAAGGAGTGGAAGCAGAAGCATATCATGCAGGACTTCCCACCCAACAGAAAAACAAAACCTATGCAGACTTTGTAGCAGACCGTGTGCAGATAGTTGTAGCCACCATAGCCTTTGGTATGGGTATAGACAAATCAAACATACGCTTTGTGGTACATCTGAGCTTACCCAAAACTATAGAAAACTTCTACCAAGAGATAGGACGAGCAGGGCGAGATGGTGTAGAGTCAGAAACGCTTTTACTTTACTCAGCAGCAGACATTGTGCAACAAAAAATGTTTATAGAGGATTTGCCAGAGACGCCTTACAAAGAACATGCATTTAATAAACTAGATGCCATGGTACGCTTTGCTAACTCCGAAAACTGTAGACACCAAACGATTGCTGCGTACTTTGATGACCGTATAGAATCATGTGGAACTAAATGTGACAACTGTACGGCTCCAGCATCTGAAAAGGTTGACATAACCACTGCTGCACGTATGATGCTCTCTGCCATTCTCAGAACAGAGCAGAATTTCGGGCTACACTACATTGTAGATGTACTCAAAGGCAGTAAAGAGCAACGCCTTTTACAAAATGGACACGACAGCCTCTCTGTCTATGGCATAGGGGACGAATATACCAAGAACCAATGGCTTACCATAGGTGACAAGCTTTTAGAGCTTGGTGCCGTTGCTATAGGTGAGTTTAAAGTTTACAAGTTGACAGAGTTTGGGGTAGAAGTCATCAAAGGTGCACACACCATAGACCTCAAAAAAGAGAGACTCACCGTACAAAAAGCAGAGCCTAAAAAGAAAGTAACCTACTTTGACGACTACGATGTTGATATGTACGACAAACTCCGCACGCTACGAACCCAAATCGCCTCCGAAAAAGGCATCCCACCTTACATTGTATTTTCAGATAAAACACTCAAAGACCTCTCAAGTAAAGTACCACAAAACAAAGAAGATATGTTGGAAGTACATGGCATTGGGGATGTGAAGTTTGAGAGGTATGGAGAGGCGTTTTTGGAGCTGTTAGTTGATGGGTGATTTGACAATTAATATAATAAACAATATAATAAACAATATAAAGGAGTTGAATTATGTATAAAACAGTAAAACCAACCACGTTTACATTGCCCTTAACATTGTTAGCAGAGTTAGATAATTTGGCAAAAGATTTAGGGAAAAAGAAGACTGCTATAGTGGCGGAAGCTTTGGAAATGTACATGGATATGAATGATTTAAAGGTGGCAGAGAGTCGTCTGAATGATAAAAATATTAAAGCAGATGATTTTTTTGATGCTTTAGGAGCATAATTTTTGTATAATTTGGAGTTTAAAGCAAGCGTTAAAAAGGATTTTAAACATATTTCAAAAGTAGATATTATTTTTATAAAAGAGTCACTAATTACTTTTGTAGAAAACTTTTCTGCTAGCTATGAACAAGAACTATTAAAAGTAGGGAAAATTAAAAAACTTCAAGGCGAAATAGAAACGCTCTACAGGCTGAAATTACGTAGATACAGAGTTATTTATAAAAAAGAGAGTGATAGACTTGTGATACTGGTACTCTCTGTGAAGTCACGTGAGGGTGCGTATAGAAAATAATGTAATGTCTATAGATGGAAATATCTTTATTAAATCTAACAGAGTTGGCTATAATAAATCAACACAATTGAGGGAGAATATATAGATGCAATATCTTAATGAAAATAAAAATATCCCTCAAAACCTAGAACAAAGTATTAAAAATAATCCAAAATTACACCCATATTTTGACATAAACTTTCAAGGCATTAAACCTAAAAACTACTGTGGTTTTCTCTCTATAGAGAATCAAAGTTATTTTATTATTCCAAAAATTACCGATGATAACAATCAAAACTTGAATACCTTTATCTATATGCTCATGTATGGGTATGATGTAAAACTCAAAAATGAAGACTTGATGCAAGGGATAAATGTAGAACATCACATTTACGAGCTGTTCATTAGGCTTTTTTCTGATACTTTGTTGGATGAGTTTAAGAAAGGTGTATTTAAACAGTATATTACGATGCAAGAGAATTTAAAAGTGTTGCGTGGTAAGTATATTATCGAACAAAATTTCAATAATTTTTATCATCAAAATATCTATTGTGAATTTGATGAGTTTTCTATGGATAACGAACTCAATCGCTTTTTCTTGTATGCCATACGCATTTTTAAAAAATACAGCTCTTATAGTAATCTACATAGATGTGAAGCTGTGTTGGATGAAGTGGCATATTTCAATGTATATTTTAAGAGGCTGAACATTCATTTTGACCGTATGAACAGCAGATATAAAAAGAGTTATGAAGTAGCACTTATGATACTTCAAAAACTTATACCGATGACACAAAATAGCCGTGAAAAGAGTTTTGCATTTTTGTTTGATATGGCAGATGTGTTTGAAAAGTTTGTGGGTAGGTTATATCAAGAGATAAATAATACTACAGAGCTGCAAAATGAAAAAAATTATGGCAGTTTGAAATTAAGACCAGACATTGTGATAAATAATTTGATCATAGATACGAAATATAAAAAAGTAAATAGCCGTAAAGAATTAAAACGTGATGATAAGTATCAAATGTATGTGTATGGCAAGAATTTTAAATGTCAAGATACGATGCTTTTATATCCTAAACATATAGAGAACATTGAAGATAGTTTAGAACTTGGAAAAGGGGATGACCTAATAAGGTTAAAATTACAGAGTTTAGATTTGGGATTTGATGGTGGGTATAGTGATTTTATTACTATAATTAAATATAGATTGGAGCAGATAAGTGAATGAGCATGAATTAAAGAAATTAGTAGAAGTATTTTATGATAAATGGGCAAATGATGATGGATTGTGGAGAAATAATTTTTACCCCAATATTACAGAAGGATATTTGGATTTTACAATTAAGGTATCATTTGGACAAGGTTTGAGGATTGTACCTCCTAAAAATCCATGGATGGCATTTTTAAAATATGGACAACGAGTTAGTCAAGGAATCTACCCAATTATAATTATTAAGGGGGATAAATTAGAAGTACATTTAGGGGTATCACAAGAAAATGAACCAATAATAAATTTAGACTTCATATCTAAATTAAAAGAGGATATTGGTTCTAAGGTTTTTGAAAACTTTGATATTGATAATCTTAAAGAACATTTACAATCAGTGTTAACAAGATTTGATAATGCAATGAAAGGATATAATACTAATCATTTTAATTCTTCCACAATGACTCAAAGTCTATTAAGCAAAAATATTATTTTATATGGTTCCCCAGGAGTAGGCAAAACGCATAATACAAATAAACTTATTAGACTTATTAGACTTATTGAAGATGGTAAATCAGACAGAGAAATATTTGAAACCATAAAGGCAAATGAAAATAGTGAGACTATAGATATATCAGATATAAAAGAGAGAGTTAAGTTCATCACCTTTCATCAAAGCTTTGGGTATGAAGATTTTATAGAAGGATTTAGACCTAATGAAGAGGGGAATATAGGTTTAGAAAAAGGTATTTTTTTAGAGATTTGTAATGACGCGGAGGAGAATCTTTTAAAATCATCCGAAGAAAGGAAAGTTCCTTTTAAAGAAGCATTTAATCGCCTATTTAAAGAAAAGATTGAAAAGGAAGAAAGTGTTAAAATTGATTTAAAGCGTACAGGTAGTTATTTTAAAGTAAATGATTTTAATGATAAAACAATCTATTTTGAAAAACAGTCGGGTACAACAAAGCATACATTATCAATGACATCTTTAGAAAAAATGTACGATGTAGAAAAAAATGATTTTATTAATGGGGGATTAGCAGTTTACTATGAACCTATTTTAGAAAAGTTATTGAAAATAAAAAGAGAGTCTCACGTAGAAAAAATTGAAAGAAAAAACTACTATCTTGTAATCGATGAAATCAACAGAGGAAATATCTCTAAAATCTTTGGAGAACTCATTACCCTTATAGAAGAAGATAAGCGAGATAACCTAGAAGTAACCCTTCCTTATTCTAAAAAGCCGTTTAAGATACCCTCTAATCTCTATATCATAGGAACGATGAACAGTACAGACAAATCCATTGCTCTCATTGATATCGCTTTACGACGACGGTTTACATTTTTAAAGATGAAGCCAAAAGCAGATTTGATAAATGATCAAAAAGCAAGACTAATATTTGAAGTAGTAAATAAAAAAATAACTGAAACATTAGGTGAAGATTACCAGATAGGGCATAGTTACTTTATGAAGATACAAAACGATGATGATTTAGATTTTGTTTTAGAATATAAGATTATCCCATTGCTTGAAGAGTATTATTATGGCGATGATAGATTGACAGAGGTGATTGCACTTTGTAAACACGATCCGATATTGGATAATGATGACTAGTAAACCCCTCTGTGGTATAGACGAAGCAGGCAGAGGGCCACTAGCAGGTTCACTTGTGATGGCTGGTGTCGTGTTGACAGGTGAGGTTGAGGGCTTGATGGATTCTAAGAAGTTGACGGAGAAGAAGAGGGAGGCACTTTACTCTTTGGTGGTAGCAAACAGTGACTACCACATCGTTTCTTTTTCGGCTGCTGAGGTGGATGAACTTGGTATCTCTGAGTGTTTACATAGAGGTTTACTCTCTATACAAAAACATTTGCCAGATGTTGACTACTTGTTTGACGGAAACAGTACGTTTAGGGTTGACAACATTACGACTATGGTCAAGGCAGATGACAAAGTGCAGGAAGTTTCGGCTGCGAGTATATTGGCTAAAGTAACACGCGATAGAGAGATAGTGGCGCAAGCTAAGTTATACCCAGAGTATGGGTTTGAAAAGCATAAGGGATATGGAACCAAAGCCCATATGGAGGCTTTGGTGAAGTATGACAGGTGTCCTATACATCGTAAAACATTTCGAGTCAAAGGCCTGGATGACCCAAGTCTTTTTTAGGAAGGACTCTTGTTACATGATGGGCTGACCATTTACCTTTACAGAACCATCTTTTAATTCTATATGATAGGCTTTTTTACCGTTTTCATCTTTAGGTTGAAAGAGCATCATTGCCATAACAGCTTGAGGTTGTTGTGCTATGAGGGCTAACAGTTCGTTAGAAAGTATAAGGTTTAGGCTTGCATCTATGGCACCAACTGCAGCCATGGGTTTTTGTGCTAGGGCTTTGAGGTCTAGGGTTTTGTCTACCATAACATTGGCATCAAGTTTGAAACCCTCCATTTTTTGATCATTGTAGTTGAGTGAGGCTATCTCGAAAGTTGGTATTTCCATCTGAATACCTTTTGAGATGAGTTGTTGTAAAAGGGCATTAAGCTTTTCTTCATCGTTGGGATTTATAGTCTCAAGGGCTTCGATGGCTTTGCTATCGATGTTGTTCGCCGAGATATCGAAGCGCATATCGTTGACTATGAGCTTTTCACCACTGTTGTCAACATGGATATTTTTGATGGTACTCTTGAACGTTCCAGAGAGTAAGTCCCCTTTAGCAGTAGTGGTAGCAAGAGAGCTTATCTTGTCCATAGTCAGTGTCAGTGTTTTGGGGATGTTAATTGTAAAATTTTCCACGCTATACGTTGTTTTGGCGTTGTACTTGTTGTTTACATCTACATCGTAGCTACTTGAGAGTGTTGTCATTTTCATGCTGAGTTCATCTTTGGCAGTGATGCCTACTTCTTTCAGTACTTGGTTGACATGTGTGACGGTATCTTGTTTGATGTCACCATCAAAATCAAAGCCTTTCATCGTGATGTTGAGAGTTTTTTCTCCTACCAATGCAGTATCGATGTCTTTCATATAGCCTTTAAAACCTGTACCTAGTTTGTTGATAGAAAAGTGAAGTAAAATGACTTTATCTTGAAGCATTTTTTCGACTTGCGCTAAGACTTTTTTCTCTTTTTCATCATAGTTTGTTGTTGAAACAAGCGTAGGTAAAGCAACAGGATATACATCAAACGATGCAGCACTATATGCATTTGCGATATACGTAATATCTATACCGATTTGAAAGCCTTCCAATGCCTTTGCATCATTTACATTAAGTTGTGCACCATAGGTATTGAGAAAAGGTGTGTATTTTTCGGCTTCTTGAAAAGTGAGAATAAAATGCTCTTTTTTCTCAGAGGTTTCACGCCCCTCAACAGAAAAACCTTGTGTTTGTAAGGTTGTAAGTTCAGTCTCTATCTGCGTTTTTAACTTATTTGTGAGTTGTGTCGCCCCTGCAGTAAAATAATATATGGCAAAGACGGCAATAACACCGACAAGCCCTAATCCTAATTTCTTCACGTATTATCCTTTATAAATGTTTGTTAAATGTTCCATTTTTTTACCCATGTTGAGTAAGGTCATGTCTGCTAAAGTAAGTGCCATCATCGCTTCACAAACCACTGCGCCACGCAAAGCAACACAAGGGTCATGCCGTCCTTTGAGGTTACACTTTACCTCTTCGTCATGTGTGGTAATTGTATCTTGCTCTTGGAAGATACTAGGGGTTGGTTTGAAGTGGGTTTTGACGATGATGGTGTCACCATTACTTATGCCACCAAGCATACCGCCTGAATGATTTGATGTAAATCCATTTAATGTTATTTGGTCGTTATTTTGTGAGCCTTTTAGATGTGTCGATGCTATACCGTCACCTATCTCTACCGCTTTGGCTGCGTTAATCCCCATCATCGCTTCAGCTAAGATGGCATCAAGTTTGTAGTAAAGAGGTTCACCAAGACCTACAGGTACGCCAGTAGCAGTCGTGAGTACCACACCACCTACAGAGTCATGCTTGTCTTTAGCATTGAGTATGGCTTGTTCCTGTGCTGCTTCTACAGCTGGGTCAAGGGCATAGAGTTTAGAGGTTCTTGCATGAGTAAAGTCTTGTACGTTTCCTTTTATACCATCAACTTCACAAAGTCCAGACTGTATCTCTACACCGAGTTCTTTAAGCATGAGTTTGGCTATGGCTCCGCCTGCCACACGCGCAGCAGTTTCTCTGGCAGATGAGCGTCCACCACCACGGTAGTCACGCAGACCATATTTATGAAAGTAGGTAAAGTCTGCATGTCCTGGACGGAAAAGGTCTTTAACATTGTCATAGTCTTTAGACTTTTGGTTGGTATTAAAAATGACCATCGCTATAGGTGTACCAGTACTTAGTCCTTCAAATGTACCAGAGAGAATTTCAAATTTGTCATCCTCTTTACGTCCTGTCTCTAGCTTGGATTTTCCTGGTTTTCTTCTGTCAAGTTCTGACTGGATAAACGCTTCATCTATTTTAAGACCTGCAGGTACACCATCAAGGACACAGCCAAGGGCTTTACCATGTGATTCCCCAAAAGTGGTGAGGGTTAGTTTTTTTCCAAAGGTATTCATTTTTTCAATTCCTTCAAGGCTATCTGTGCTGCTTTTTGTTGTGCCTCTTTTTTACTTTTTCCTTTTGCTTTTGCTATGGTCGTGTCATTGAGTACTATAGCAATCTCAAACTCTTTTTTATGGTCTGGACCAGAAGAGCCTAATACCTCATAGAGAGGTGTCACACCATGTGTCGCTTGTGTCAACTCTTGTAAAGCTGTTTTGTAATCTTTAGAGAGCGAATCCAAATCTATTTTAGGGTGACACTCTTCAAGAAGTTTGATGGAAATGTCTTTTACCATTTCCAAGCCAGCTTCGAGATACACAGCACCTATGATGGCTTCAAAGGCATTGGAAAGGAGTGAGGGTTTGTTTCGTCCATTGTTATTTTCTTCTGCGAGTGAGAGAAAGATGTAAGAGCCAAGATTCAGTTCACGTGCAAGCAGTGTAAACCCAGACTCGTTGACAAGTGAGGCACGTATCTTTGACAAGATACCCTCGTTTGATTTAGGAAATTTTTTAAACAGGTACTCACCTACAATGAGGTCTAGTACTGCATCTCCTAAAAACTCAAGCCGCTCATTATTGTAAGGCTTTTTGTCACTTTTGTGTGTCAAAGCCTCAATAATCAATTGCTTGTTCTTAAATGTATAGTTCAGTCTCTTTTCGAGGTGACTGTAATCGTTCA
>JALUYL010000050.1 GCA_027012955.1 Sulfurovum sp. | reverse complement strand
TTTGTTTGTTCTTGTAGTGTTGTTTTTTTTTGGTAGATAATTATAACATTTATGAGGGTTTAAGGGCTTTTTTGAAATTCAATTTAGCTTAAATTGTGGGTTGTCTTTGGGAATCTGCAAGTGGCTCGTTAAAATAATATTTTTTCTTCGTCAATTTTTTCGATAACTTGTCTATCATTTGATAAATTATTTTGTAAAGACTCTTTGAGTTTATCAACATCAAAACCTTCAATCACAGTAATGCCATAAGACTCCAATAAAGTTCTTTCATACATTTCCCGTGCAGGTAAAGCCAGATAAACAACATTTGCCCCAGCCACTTTTGCATCAAAAGCTGTTTGTGCAGAGGCAGTCACTACCCTCGTTGTACTTTTTACAAGGTCTTCATATTCTTCTGGTTCATGTAAAGTGCTAAACAACTTTGCCAAGTCATCTTCATATTTTACAAAAAAGTAGTTTCCTAGTAAAAGTTCCATATCAAATGATTTAAAAAAGTCTGCATTACCTAATATCGTTTTGTCATAGTCCGCATCACCTAAAAAGAAGAGTATTCTCTCTTCTTTTTGCATGTCTGTATCAAAATACGTATCATCCACAAGTACCGTGTCAAGCCCTAATACTTTTTCACTATGTATCGCACTATCATTGCTATCATGCGCAAAACGCCATACCTGTTTAAAATCTTGACAATACTTCACCAATCTTCCATGGTCATCTTCAAGCGAATCCATAATGATACTATCCCCATTTTGAGCGATAGCATCAATATCTTGTATCCCCTCAATCGTTACATACTCAGTCACCCCTAACTCACGTGCGACTAAACCTGCACGAAAATCATTCACAAGTAATTGTGTTTCCACACCTTGTACATTCAGTTTATTGAGTAAGGCTGCGCCACGTCTAAGTCTTTCAAGTCCTATCTTATGACCTGTATTTGCATAATAATATAACATTATTGTTTTCCTTTTTGAGAGCTAGTGCTTTTGGAGATAGCTCTTTGTCTCATTTTGATATGCACATGGACTATTTCCAATGCTGCTGGGGTTACACCAGATATCTGTGAGGCTGAAAAAAGTGTAGGCGGTGTCGCCTTCTCAAGCTTCTCTTTTATCTCGTTACTCAGACCCGATATATTGTTATACACAAAATCTTCTGGTATTTTGATTTTAAGCATCTCATCCATATTCATAATCTGTGCTTGTTGTTTCTCTATGTAACGGCTGTATTTTGCCTCTACTAGTATCTGCTCCATTACTTCATCATCATACTTATCAAAATCAGGAAGTAAAGTAGTGAGTTTTTCACGGTTAAAATCTCCACGCCCTATCACATCCATCCAACGTGTTTTTTCATTTATTTTTACGGCACCTATTTCAGAGAGTTTTGCCAAAAAATCTTTGGTTGGTGTCACATAGTTTTCAGACAAAAAGAGTAATGCCTCGTCTAAAGCTGCTTTTTTAGCTTCAAACTTTGCCATATAGTCATCATCTAAAAGTCCTAGTTCTTTCCCATAGCGTGACAGTCTCATATCTGCATTGTCTTCACGCAGTAGCAGTCTATATTCAGCTCGACTTGTAAACATACGGTAAGGTTCTTTGGTTCCTTTTGTTACTAAGTCATCTATAAGTACACCGATATAGGCTTCATCACGTCTCAAAATAAACGGTTCTTTGCCTTGCACGGAAAGTGCCGCATTGATCCCCGCCATAAGCCCCTGTGCAGCTGCTTCTTCGTAGCCTGTGGTACCATTTATCTGCCCTGCAGTATAAAGCCCTTTTATTTTTTTCGTCTCAAGTGTATGTTTCAAATCTGTGGGCTGAATGTAGTCATACTCTATCGCATACCCATAACGTACTATCTTGGCATTTTCCATCCCCTCAACAGACTGTATCATCTCTAGTTGCACATCTATAGGTAGAGACGTACTCATTCCATTGATGTAATACTCTGTTTCATCCATGGTTTGAGGTTCTACAAATATTTGGTGACGTGGTCTATCTCTAAAACGGTTAATCTTGTCTTCTATACTTGGACAATAACGTGGTCCCACCCCTTCTATCTGTCCAGAGAACATCGGTGCTCTATAGAAGTTAGACTCAATGATTTTATGGGTCGTCTCGTTGGTATAGGTCACATAACATGGTAACTGTGTAGGGTTAAAGCTACTTTTGTCTGTACGAAATGAAAACGGTGGAGGTGGGGTATCACCAGGTTGTACCTCCATAATGTCAATATTGACAGATTTAGCATCTATTCTTGCACACGTACCTGTTTTTAAACGTCCTATGTTTAACCCAAGTGAACGTAAATATTCTGCTAACTCGACAGAAGCAAACTCACCTTGACGCCCTGCTACTTGTTTTTTATCACCAATATGAATGAGTCCATTGAGAAATGTTCCTGCGGTAATGATGACTTTAGCTGCTGCATATGTGTTACCAAGTTGTGTGGTCACAGCTGTCACCACACCCTCTTCTACCACAAGCCCATCGGCTATCTCTTGTTTGACCTCTAAATTTTTGGTATTTAAAACCACCTTACGCATATAGAGTCTATATTGATCCATATCTATCTGTGCTCTTGTCCCTCTTACCGCTGGACCTTTAGAAGCGTTAAGGGTTCTAAACTGTATCCCTGTTTTGTCGGTACACAGACCCATTTCACCACCAAGGGCATCAACTTCACGTACCAAGTGCCCTTTAGCAAGTCCACCTATGGCAGGGTTACAAGAGCTTGCACCTATCTGTTCTGCTAGTATAGTAATAAGCAGTGTTTTTGCACCCATACGAGCCGCGCTCAAAGACGCTTCTATTCCTGCATGACCACCACCGATAACGATTATATCATAATTCATTTCAAATCCTCAACCCTCGTTCCCACGGTCTCCGTGGGAATGCATCTATTACTTCTATTTCATAATCAACTTTTTTTAAGCCTATCAAATTTGAGTATGCATTCCCACGCACAGCATGGGAACGAGAAAATACATTTATTTTTGCTATAATTAGCGAATTATATCCAAAAAAATGGAGCATCATGTTTACAGGTCTTATTCGTGAAATTGCCACTGTCAAAAGCTACAAAAACAACATCCTAACTATCGCTTCAAAACACAAAGCAAAACTAGGCGATTCTATTGCCATCAATGGGGTATGTTTGACTGTCATTAAAGTACATTCAGATGGATTTGACTTAGAACTCGCAGATGAAACACGCAGTATCATCGATGAGAGTAAAATCACAGGACAAGTACACTTAGAACCTGCCATGCAGATGAATGATAGGTTTGAGGGGCACATAGTTCAAGGGCATGTAGATTGTGTAGGAACAGTCTCTCAAATACGCAAAAGAGAAAATGCTACAGATTTTATCATCACAGTTGATAAGAAGTATATTGCTCATATTATCCCAAAGGGTTCTATTACGATAGATGGTATATCCCTCACGGTA
The DNA here is from genome assembly GCA_027012955.1 of Sulfurovum sp. Taxonomy (GTDB): domain Bacteria; phylum Campylobacterota; class Campylobacteria; order Campylobacterales; family Sulfurovaceae; genus Sulfurovum. The sequence goes on along the minus strand of JALUYL010000050.1, from coordinate 8,590 downwards.
AATGATGTAGGAAATGATAATTTCAGACTCACCATCATCCCCCATACCCTTAAAAATACTTTGATGAAAAACTATAAAGTGGGAACCAAACTTAACATAGAAACAGACGTTTTTGCACGATATATAGACCATATACTAGTACATCGTCAAAATAGTAAAAAAAGCTTCTCATGGGATGATGTCGATAAGATACAAATGAGTTACTGATGAATCTTTACGAGTATCTTACACCTGAAAGTGGGGAAAACTTCACCGAACTACTCGAACATAAAAATATTAAAATAAATCGTATTGTCAGTTCTTCTAACATTGAACCGATAGAGTACATCCAAGAAGAAGATGAGTGGCTTGTATTGATAGAAGGTGAAGCTACTTTACTTGTAAATCATGAAGAGAAGAGCCTTCAAAAAGGGGATACACTTTTTATCCCTGCCAAGACACCTCATACAGTATTGAAAACAAAAGAGGGTACAGTGTGGTTAACTGTGCATATCTTTTAAATATGCAATATCATAAGCCTATTCTCTTCATGTAGGGTTAAAAAAGTGTTGCTAGTACAGTTTTCGTCTATTTTGGTTTGATTCATTTTTGTATTACATCTCCCATTCATTAGCAGAAAACATTCCTATAAGTTCTATACGATTTTTAACTTCATTTATGCGATAAGGAATCACATAACCCTTAAAAACCAAATCACGTATATGATTATCATTTGATTTGGTAGATGCTCTACATCTATAGGGTGCATCCACTAAAGATAAAACTGATAGAAATAAGGGGTCGGGTGACAATGACAACTCTATAATTTATACAATATTCACCAGCTCATCCTTAATCCCCAAACAACACATCAAAAACCTCACGAGCCTTAGCCAAACCCTCATCGGTCAAAGCAATTGACTTTGCTTTACCCTTAGGATTATAAATATACCCTTTTTCATACAAATTATCAAGCACTTCAAAAGAGTGACCTTTCCATGCTCTATTTTCCTCATGCAGGGTTAAAAGAAGCGTTGCGAGTACAGTTTCGTTTATTTTGGTTTGATTGTAGGTCATTTTTTATTTACTCCAAACTATCCGTATCTTCTATAAATTCATCGTGTATATTCTCATCCAACACAAACCTACTATACATCTTCCCAACTACTCCCAAAGATTTTGATTGAATATACCCAAAATAAATACAATGCCTTTTGTTTTATCAATATACAAAGGAATACTATAACCTTTATATATTAGCTCCCTTGTATCATCATCCATAGCATCTCTTTGACGATACATATAAGGATTATCTGGGATATTATGGAGTTTTTCCATAAGCTCATCATAAAATATTAAAGCTCTATTTACACTATCTAAAGCAATAAAGTCCAATACAACAACAAGTTCATTATCGAAACGAGGGGTAGTCTCAACGACTAGCATATCTCTCTCTAATAGAAGATAACGCAGAAAGAGAACGAGTCTCTACCCTACCATTTTTAATTTCGTTGATTCTTTTTTCAATCTCTTCATCCAAATTGCTCTTAACATATGTCAATTTTATAGCATTTTTGGGAATACTCTTAATGAACTGTTGAAACTTTTGAGCATACTGTTCATCTACTTCTACTACCGCTGTCATGAGAGTCCTTTCTATTTATCTATTCTACTGTTTATTAGTATACCACAAACATCACAAAAATATTTAATCATGAATTGAATATCTGGGTACTTCAAGTTTAAGGTTTAATCAATTTTATAGGAAGTGTAGAGTTCACTCTTACTCTCAAATTGAAGGTGGGAGTAAACTCTACACTTCCAAAGTAACACTTGGCTCTATGAATATTGACTTAAATTTGAATTACTGTGATTAAACGCTTTATCTCGCAGACTTCTAGCCTCTGTATTACGCACTTTTTTCAACTCCATATCTATATACTCCAAATCCTCTAACATCTTCAAAGAAGCCACTGTAGAATAGCGCATCATCTCTGCACGGTGCACAAAAATGTAAAACCCATTTTCATACAGTCCCAAACGGATAGCTGCTGCGGTTGAGTATGTGGTGAGTATAGCATCATCATTACAGATAGCTCGCACATCGGCAAACCATTCTTTAGTCCAAAGTAGAGGGTTGTGTGCAGGACTGAATGCATCTTGGTAGATGACATCTATTTTTTCTTTCATTTGAGGGATACTTTGTCTTGCATCACCAATGAGAATCTCTATTGTAAACTGTTCATCTTCATAATACAAATCAGTAGCCACAGCTTTGATAATATCTTTTAAGAGATCAAATTCTGGAGGGAAATCAAAGGTATCTAAAGAACACACAAGCCCTTCATCAAACTCTGGGGAGAGTATATGTACTTTGGTTTTTAGGTTGTTTTTTTTAACATAATAAAGCATAGCAAAAGTGTTGTAGCCTAGTCCAAAACAGATATCTAAAATAGTAAGTTTTTCTTTATCGGATTTGAGAGAGAAAGAAGGCTTTACATGTTTTTCTAAACTTTCATGTAAAGCACCATCTTTGGTAGAATGGTAAGGTTCATCAAACTCTTTTGAGTAAAGGGTATTTGTGCCATCTTCGCACAGCACTACCTCTTTTTGTGCTCTTAATGTTTCGTCATACATAAAGGGCTCCTCTAATAATAGGTAATGCTCACAATGGGCTTTGCACATGTGAGATTGTGCAAGAGATTTTTGAGTCCTAGCCATAGCTAAGACGATAAAATATCTTGTGCAAGATTGCGTTTGCAAAGTCCACCCTTCGGGCATCACTAGCTTTCGCCTATGCGTCGTTACTCTTTCTTGACTTAGCTAAGGCTAGGACTACGAAAGAGTGTCTAGCCTAAACAAAAGCTAAAGATGTTGTAAGTATCACCTATTATTAGAGGTGTCCTAAAGTTGTTAAAATGCCAACTCGTCTATCTCACGAAATCTAAATGCTGCTATGAGCTCATCTATCTGTTTTTCTTCACGTCTAACCAAACAAAACAACCCTTCGTTGATAAAATCAATCGCATCTTCATCATGGTTATCTAAAATAATATGCTCAATAAAGTCTGCACCTGTCTCTTGCCAATCATCATGGAAGGTAGGTGTTTCATCTCCAGAAGTCAAATCAACAAGCGCCCATTTTTTGGCCTCTGCCAATGGAACAACTGTTGATTGTAAACCCTTATCTTCAGCTACAGGAATGATGATGACCATTATTTATTTGCCTCTTTGAGTTGTTTTTTAGACATTTTGAGCTTTTTGTTACTCATTTTACCAATACCTTGTTGAATGACCGCATCGGCGATAAGTTGCGCTTCACCCAAAGAGTGCATTTTGTAAGTACCACACTGGAAAAGGTTTAACTCTGGAATGTCTTTTTCACTTTTTACATTGAGTACATCTTCCATAGATTTCTTCCATGCTTTAGCTACCTGTTTCTCTTTAGGAGAACCTAGCAGTGACATATAGAATCCTGTACGACATCCCATAGGAGAAAGATCGATGATTTCAACATCTTTATCATTCAAATGGTCTCTCATAAACCCTGCAAACAAATGCTCTAAAGTATGGATACCCTTTACAGATAACTTATCTTCATTAGGTACACAAAAACGTAGGTCAAAAACTGTAATGTCATCTCCACTTGGTGTACTCATCTTTTTTGCAACTCTCACTGCTGGTGCTATCATCTTTGTATGGTCTACTGTAAAACTATCTAATAATGGCATAGGTATTTCCTTTTAATTTTTCAAATTATAACGAAATAAGTGAATAGTGAATAGTGAATAGTGAATAATGTTGAAAAAAGGTAAAATTTTTAAGTTTTTTGCATATATACGCGTATAAAGATTTCGCGTTAATTTGCTGTAGATTTGTTTGAACGGCGTGAGTGTAGAGAGGGAGCATACTCATAGTATGTGACCGAACGGAACGAAGCCATTCGGACAAAGATGCAGTAAAGAAACGCGAAAGATTATACGCGGGCTTCTTCGCGGCGCTGTAGTCTCGCCCAATCTTCATCAATATCAGATTGAATTTTCTCAATAATATGTTTATACTCTGGTTTAAACAAGTGCTTATAACGTCCTTGTGCACCAAGATAATCTTCAACTTTCAAGATATTTTTTGGTCTGTAAAGGATGTTAAGCTCATGTCCATCAATGATTTCATACATTGGGAACATTAAAGAATCTACCGCTAAATCTGTGATAGCAATAGTATCTTTTGGTTCAAATTTCCACTCTGTACAACATGGAGAAACAGTGTTGATGAAACAAGGTCCTTCAGCTTCAAGTGCTTTTTGGAAACCTTTAGCCATCATTTTCCATTTGTTTGGAGAAAGTTGTGCAACATAAGGAGCACCATGCGCTGCCATAATAGAAACGATGTCTTTTTTCTTCTCTTTTTTACCATATGAGTGTGTACCTGCAACAGATGTTGAAGTAGTAGCCCCGATAGGTGTAGCAGATGATCTTTGTCCACCTGTGTTCGCATAGTTTTCATTGTCTAGACAGATGTATGTAAAGTCATGTTGTCTTTCAAATGCACCAGAAAGCCATTGGAAACCAATATCATATGTGGAACCATCTCCACCGAATGCTACAAATTTAACTGGAGCATCGTTGTCTTTAAGTGTACCTTTTTTCTTTCTTACTTTATGCATTACTTGTGCAGCAGAAACTGAAGTTGCAGCATTTTCAAATCCGATATGGATCCAAGACGTATCCCATGAAGTAAATGGATAAACTGCTGTTGATACCTCAAGACACCCTGTATTTGATGAAACAACCAAGTTGTCATCTGTACAGTTCATAAGCTCTCTAACAATCATAGAGTGCGCACAACCAGGACAGAGAGTGTGTGCACCCTCGAATCTATCGTTGTTTGTTGAAAATTCTTTTAAGTTCTTTATCGATGTAATAGCCATCTTTAGTTCCTTTCAGTCTTAAAGAAACCAAGTTTTGGTCCTCTAAGGTTTGTAAATTGTTGGATATCTGTTGTAATGTATCCTGCATCAGCATTTGCTTGTTGCTCTCTAAATATAGTCTTAATATTTTCAATAGAAAGATCTCTACCACCTAGACCATAAATGTAGTTCGTTACCAATGGTCTTGACTGAGAAGTCATCATTGCAGCGGCTACTTCATTATAGAAGGCACCCATCGCTCCACCTGGAGATGAACGGTCAGTAACTGCGATAGACTTACATCCTTTAAGTGCTTCTCTTACTTCTTCATAAGGGAAAGGTCTAAAGACTCTCATCGCAACAACACCAGCTTTAACGCCTTCTTTTCTCATCTCTTTTGCTGCAACTCTTGCAGATTCAACTGTTGAACCAAGACCGATAACGCAGACTTCTGCATCTTCCATGTCATAGGTTTCAACTCTATTATATTCTCTACCTGTTAGTTCTTTAAACTCAGCAAACACAGAGTCAATCACACTTGCAGAATCCATAATAGCCTTGTGTTGTTTTGCTTTGTGTTCAAAGTGCCAATCTTCTTCTGTCTGTGCACCATACGTTACAGGTCTAGAAAAGTCTAGCATATCATCCACAGGATTCATCACGCCAACAAATTTCTTTGCTGCCTCATTGGATAATGGATAAACATTTTGTGCTGTGTGAGAGGTGATAAATCCATCTTGGTGCACCATCATTGGTAATCTTACAGAGTGGTTTTCTGCTATTTTGAAGGCACAGAGTGCAAGGTCATACGCTTCTTGCGCATTAAATGCAGACATTTGTAACCAACCTGAATCACGTCCTAGGTACATATCTGCATGGTCACCACGTACGTTAAGTGGTGCTGCAAGTGCGCGATTCACCACATTCAGTACGATAGGAAGTCTCATACCAGATGCCTGGTAAAGTACCTCAACCATCAGTGCAAAACCTTGTGAAGATGTTGCTGTTGATACACGTCCACCAGCAGCTGAGGCACCGATACATCCTGACATTGCAGCATGTTCAGACTCAACCATGATAAACTCACCATCGATGTACCCATTACCTACGTATGCGCCATAGTTTTCAACAATAGGTGTTGATGGTGTAATAGGATATGCCACAACAACATCTACATCTGCCTGTCTTAGTGCTTGAGAGGCAGCGTAGTTACCATCCCAAACTTCTCTTTCGTTTACTTCAAATTCTACTGCCATTGTGTACCCTTATTTCTTTTCTTTTTTCTTTTTCTCAGGCCATGACGCTAGCGCATTCCCAAGATCTTCATATTCACTAAACATAAGAAGTGATTTTGGGTTTGTAGGACATACTTCCACACAAACCTCACACCCTTTACAGTGATCATAGTCAATGCCTAGCATCTGCTTGTCTCTTGACAAGATAGATGAATCTGGACACCATACCCAACAGTTTTGACAGTCAATACAAACGTCAATGTTAAAGACTGGCTTCATTACTCTCCAAGAAGCTACAGTCGCTGTATAAGAGTTAAAATCAGAATAATTTCTCTCTTCTGCTTTCTTATGTGAAACCCCTGTTGCATCTCCATCAAAAGAGGTTAACACGATACCCTGTGTTACTTCATCCCAACCAACCAAGTTATCTCCACCAAGTTGATGTGCGCCACGTTTCTCTGCTGCTTTTAATTTTAAATCTTGCATCTTATCCCTCTCTACTTAACTTCATTGTATGCTCTGGTAATTGCTTCCATATTCGCATCAATAATTTTTTGAGGGAATTTTGAAAGCACTCTTTTCATGTTTTCCAAGAAATAATCCAATTCAAACATACCAGAGATTTTACAGAACGCACCAAGCATTGGTGAATTTGGCATGGAACGTCTAATCGTATCCAATGAAATCTGTACACAATCTACTACATAAACCCTGTCTGTTTTATCTTGTAAAGCAGGGATTGATGCAATCACTTCATCCTTTGAAAGGTGTGAAGTGATAATATATTTTGTTGTCTCTTTATCATTCATAGTAATATCATCAGTCAGTGCCAATGCCGGGTCAATCACAAGTACATAATCAGGTCTCATAAATTTGGCATGATCAAAAATCTGCTCATCATCAATTCTATTATATGCTCTTAGAGCAGCCCCTCTTTTGGCAGAACCATACAATGCAAATGCCTGTACTTCTTTCCCTGTTGTTGCAACAACATCGCCTAGTCCTTTGGCACCAGATACGGCACCTTGACCAGCACGGCTGTGCCATCTAATCTCTGTCATAATATCTCCTATTAAATTATAAAACCCACTGAAAAAAAGAGACACAGATATGTCTATCCATTTCAGTGGGTTCTATAGTAATATTTTTCCTATTGTAATGCCCACACTCTTAAAAGGTGTTGAAATTATAATTTTTTTAATGCTATGCTATTTGTTTGCTATGAATTGCACCGCTTCGTAAGCGTTTTGATAGATATTATCAGTACATTTTGCCAAACTTTCAATACTCCCATAACCACATGTAACTCCCACAGATCCTACTTCTGCAGACTTTGCTGCCAACATATCCATACAAGTGTCACCAATCATCCAAATGTTATTTGTATCACTTGGTAACTTTGCAAGTGCTTTTTGTATGGGTTCAGGGTCTGGTTTAGGATTTTTGACATCTTCTCTTCCTATAAGGACAGTAAAATAGTCCATCAATCCCATATGTTCAAGTAGCTCTACTGAATATTTTGCCGTCTTTGTGGTGACAACGCCTAAAGTGGCGTATTTATGTGCCAATTCTACCGCTTTTTTTGCATCATTCAACAATACTGTTTTGGCACAAGATATCTGACGATAATGCATTTTATAGGCATCCACATATTCCCATACTTTTGTTTCATCTACCCCTAATGTTGTAAACATTGCATCTAAAGGATGTCCAATCTCTGCTTTAATCGCTTCATCATTGGGAGCTGCATCATTAAAATGTTTAAACGCTACGGCAAAGCTCTCTAAAATGGCTTCGGTAGAATCAATAAGTGTGCCGTCTAAATCAAATAGTATTATCATGGTATCTCTTTCATTAGTGTGTTCATTAATTTTGGTGCTGAGGCAAGCAATCTTTGGGTATAAGGATGTTTTGGATCTTGCATCACAGCCTCTACCAACCCCTGTTCGACTATCTTCCCCTCTTTCATTACTGCCACCTCATCTGCTATCATAGGGACGATAGATAGATCATGCGTAATAAACAGATACGAAACACCTGACTCAACCTGTAGTTTTTCAAGCAGTGCCAACACTTGTGTACGTACCGATACATCCAGTGCAGACGTAGGCTCATCACAAATAATAAGCTCCGGCTCAACTGCCAGTGCTCTGGCTATGCCTATACGCTGACGCTGTCCTCCTGAAAATTCATGCGGATATCGGTGCATATGACTTGCTTCCAAGTCCACTTTTAACAGCAACGACGCGATGTGCTTATCTTGTGCAACCTTTCCTTTGGGACCTACACCCAAACTTAGCATCCCTTCTCTAATGATATTGGCGATAGTCATGCGAGGGTTCAATGCAGAAAAAGGGTCTTGAAAAACCACTTGTATTTTACGTCTGTAGGGCATTAAAGCCTTTTTGTTTAAAATACCAAGATCTTGATCTTCAAAACGTACCATCCCTTCTGTTTCATCCAAGAG
>JALUYL010000049.1 GCA_027012955.1 Sulfurovum sp. | reverse complement strand
TTTTACTAAAGATTAACAGTATCTATATGAAACCTACAGAAACCCATTGTATCACTGCAAGTATGGGTATCTCCAATTTCCAAGCAGATGATGAAGATATACACGACACCATCAAACGTGCAGACACGGCACTCTATCAAGTCAAATTTTCAGACAAAAACAATATAAAGATTTGGACCAATGAAAATAAAGGTACGCAATGACAAGAGAACGTGAAGGCGAACTCCTTATGCTAAGCCTTAGTGTTATAGAGTCATGGTTTCCCATACTCTCCATCGTGGCGATGTCTTATGTGGGAGCACTCCATACCTATATGTACAGTCTCATCATCGCTTTTTTCTTCTATATGGGCATTATGTATAAGCGTGACCGATTTAAAGAGCTTAAGAACAGAGCTGCGTACAAAGACTTACTGCTTACAACCTTTTGGATTACCACTATTTTCACCCTAATTTTTATAGGGTTGCGCTACACCACAGCAGGGAACATGGCAGTCATTGTATTTTTACAGGTACTCTTTTCCTACCTTTACTTTAATGTGTTAGGTAAAGAGAAGATGGACAACATACACCTCTTTGGTGCCATTCTCATGACCATCGGTGCACTTGTCATTCTCATACCTAACGATATGAAGTTCAACAAAGGTGACTGGCTCATCCTCTCAGCTTCTGCCATGGCACCCATAGTCAACCTCTACCAAAAACGTGCAAGACAATACTGCTCTGCCGAGACCATACTTGGATTTAGAACTGTTGTGGGCTTTCCCTTTGTGGCAGTGCTTGCTTACATCTTAGAACCTGCAGTCACTTGGGATAATTTTAAATTAGCCTTCCCCTATATATTTCTCATAGCCACACTCATCTACGTAGCAGCCAAAATCATGTGGATAGAAGCCCTCAACCGCATCACCATCACCAAACTCTCAGCCATGCTGGCACTCATGCCACTCTTTACACTTGTCTTTGCCTACTTTTATTTGGGTGAAGTGCCAGAGTTTAGACAGATTTTAGGCATACTACCTGTACTTGTGGGTGGGTATTTTATTACGAAGCCTGTGAAGGGTTGAGTATGTGCCTCATGGTTCGATAAAAAATGATTTAGGACACTACTAACAATAAATGCCCTTATTCTATTTTGCATCTAACAAATCAATAATTTTCATTAAATCGAAATTTAGATTTTTAGATACATAGCTTTCGTAGGGTGGGTTTGTAACCCACCACATGAGGAAATTTTCATACTATCACAGCTTCGCCGTAAGGGCTAGACAATATTGTATAGGTTTGAAGAGTTGTCATTGTCACCCTTATTTTCAAGAAAGTACTATATATAAAACTTGATTTATTATAGTTTTTATGATAGTATTTTCACATTAAACTAAACAAGGAACAGAAAATGAAAATATCAAAAGAGAAAAAAGCCAAGGTAAAAACAAAAATACTCAATTGTGCTATTGAGTTAATATCTGACAATGGCTACAAAAAAACATCTATGAGTAAAATTGCAAAAAAAGCAAAAATAGGTGAAGCTACGATTTATAACTACTTCCCTACAAAAGAGCATATACTCTTTGAATATTATTATGAACTGCAACTCCAAACCAAAGAGATACTACTTCAAACAAAAGAGTTTCATCAATTTTCACTAAAAGAGCAACTTGAACTGTTGATTAATACCCAATTAGAACTCTTAACCAACAACAGAACCTTTGTATTGGAAATATATCAAGAGATTTTTTATAAAAATTTTACACATCCTGCACTAGACAAAGGAAACAATGAACTACTATCTATGATTGATGAACTCTTTAACATTGCTATAGAGGCAAATGAGATAGAGGACATACCTTTTTCAAATACGATTTTAAACCTTGGTTGTGACTATATTTTTGGAGTGATTTACTACTGGATACAAGACGAAAGTGAAGACTTTAACAACACAACAGTCATGATAGATAAAAGTTTAGAAATCATCTATGCTGTCTTACAAAGTGGGCTAATCAATAAAATTGAAGACCTATTAAACTATATAGTGAAAACACATATTTTAAACCATATCAAACCACGAAAAATACTAAAGAAAAAACTTTTTGGAGCATAAGATGAAAGATAACTTACCCATAAGCTCATTTAACAGAAGCAAAAGTGTTGTAAAAAGTGCCATGACAATTGGTGGTAAAAAAGCAAAACAGTTTTCAAAAAGAGCATTTTTATCTACAGAAAACTATAGCAAAGAGAAAGAGAAGGTAGACAGTGAAATAGCTACTCTTTTATTTGAAAATATTTCACTGCTAAAAGGAACAGCTGTCAAGATAACACAGGCATTGGCTCTACACAACATACTACCTCAAAGTATTCAAAAAGAGTTAGCCAAATCATACAATCAGATTAAACCAGTCAACCAAGCATTGGTTATGAAGATTATAAAAAATGAGTTTAAACAAGAGCATTCTAAACTTTTTAAGGAGTTTAATCTCAAACCATTTGCAAGTGCCAGTCTAGGGCAAGTACACTTAGCTACTACTCATGACAATGAGAAGTTAGCTGTTAAACTACAGTACCCAAGTATTGACAAAACCATTCAAAATGATATAAAACTTGTTAAAAAATTTGCTCGTTTTAAAAAGGGGATTTTAAATATTATTGAAGAGGTTGAAGAGAAACTCTATGAAGAGATAGACTATGAAAAAGAGATGCAAAATAACCTTTGGGCTTATGAAAAGTTTAACTCTAAAAATATCGTCGTAGCAAAGGTTTATAAAGAATACTCTACAAAACATGTCTTGGCTACCTCTCTTATAGAGGGTCTTGATCTGTATTCGTGGTTACTTACAGAGCCTAAACAAAAAGAGAAAGAAAAAATTGCCAATGCAATGCTTAATGTTTTTGCAAAATCTGTATTTGAATATCATAAAATGCAAGCTGACCCAAACCCAGCCAACTATATTGTTACCCATGACAATAAATTGGCGTTGATTGATTTTGGATGTGTTAAAAGTTTTACACAAGAGTTTATACAAGACTATATCATAAGTTACAAAATTTGTACCTCTACCGATAAAAATAAGGTATTGAATTTTTATAAAAAAATAGGCATTATTAAAAATATTGAAGATATAAGTGATGAGGTATTTGAAACTAAAATTTTAATGTTTACTCAATGGGCAATTGAACCTTTTTTACATGATGAATACAAGTTCACCAAAGAGTATTTAGATAAAGGTGTCAAACTTGCAGATGTATTTTTAAACAAACCATTTTTTATTGTTAAAGATTTTGTATTTTTAGATAGGGTTTCTCATGGGTTATATTCTTTGTTTGCACAGATGGATATCGTTGTGGACATGAGAACTTTTAGGGAGTATTTAGAGCTTGTGTAGTCTCAAAACTTCTTGAGACAGGAGTGTGAAAAATTCTGTTGAAGAATATAGGGTCAAGTCTTTACTATTTACTCAAAGTTTAGTAATAACAATGACAACTCATTTTCACCACCCCACCAATGCCATTAAGTTAAGAAATATATTTATTATTTACAACTAGGAAGTGGAAGGCTTTGCCTCCACAGTACGGGACTAAAGTCTCCGTTTCCAAAAATAAATATCCTAAAAATAGGGGTCAGGTGCACGTAATCACCACCCTTTTAAATGGGAATAAATGACACATCTTCTTTATTTTTCTAGCCCTAACGGCAATAGTTTTATAGTATGTAAATTTTATTATGTGGTGGGTGTGACCCACCCTACGAACGTGAAAATTAAGACAGTATAGATAAAGGCTACTTTTTATATATGTAACGATCAATCCGATCGATGCCTTTTCCCATTAAAGGTAACAACCCAAGACAACCTGATTTTCTCTTCTGTATCTAAAACTAAAAACTCAAAACCATCGATATTTTGATAATATTCAATCGTGGATGGGATTTCTCTTTCCATCGCAACCATCAATTGGTCAAAAAATTCAGACGATATGGGGTTATACATAGATACCTTTCTCTTACCCAACCAAGGCAAAAACATTTTTCTGCACATGTACAAGTACATCGTGAGGTACTTTACCTATGTGCATTACTTCTCTAGCTACAAAGTCCAAATTTTTCACCTGATCTGAGAGGATAACACCCTCTATATCGAGTCCTTTAGGAAGTGCAACTTCAAACGGGTAGCCTTTCACCTTAGAGGTGATAGGTAAGCAAATACATAGTGAAGTTTTTTCATTATATATTTTAGGTGAGAATATAAGTGCGGGGCGTCTACCTCTTTGCTCGTGACCGGTTTGCGGTGTAAAATTTAACCAGACTAAGTCACCTCTGTCTGGCACATAACTACCACTCTTCATTGCCAACTGCTTTCCCCATATCTACCTCTGTATGCAAATTATTTGCATCTATGTGAGAAACTAAACTTTCCAACAGCGTAGCTTTGGTTGGAGAAAGAACCAATGCACCATTTTTAATATGTAATTCTAGCGTTGAGTTATTTTCTATATCCATAGTTTGGGCTATGTCTTTAGGTATACGCAAAGCCAAAGAGTTACCCCATTTTTTGATTGCTACTGTCATATTATGTCCTTCTTGTATATACATAATGATACACCAATTATCTCTTTGTGTCAAACCATAGTTTAGTTATACTTACACTATGAAAATAAGACTCGGTACCTTTAACCTTTTTCAGTTTGTAGAGCCACCCTATTCGTGGTACACAAAAAAAGAGAAGTTCAATGCACGCCAATGGACTGAAAAAACCACATGGATAAAAGAGCAAATAAGCAAGATGGACTGTGACATCATAGGCTTTCAAGAGGTATTTTCAAGAAAAGCACTAAAAAAACTTGTCAAAGAGTTAGGATATGAGTACTTTAAAGTGGTTGATGTAGCCAAACTAAGTAAGAACAACCGACTCAAATATGTCACTACCACTGTTGCCATCGCCTCTAAGTACCCCATCGTTAATGTACAACCTGTAGAAACACATCTTCCTAGCTTGGAAACACATGGTTTTAAAGAGGTATTTCGTTTTTCAAGAGTACCTGTGAAAGCCCTCATCTCCTTACCTAACAAGCAAGAACTCTTAGTATATGTCTGCCATCTAAAGTCCAACAGGCTCAATGCCTTCGAATATGTATTTAACCAAAGCCATACCTTAGCACACAAAAAAGAGCTGATATTTAAATCTTTAGATGACAAGCACTCTACCTCGCTCAAACAGAGACTCTGTGAGGCATCGTCTCTTTTTTATGATATAGCAAAATATAAAAAGACTCCCTCAGTACTACTCTGTGACCTCAATGATAAAGAGTTTTCTCTCACCATAGATGCACTCACCAACCACCAATACCACGATGAAACAAGCGAAGAACACCTTGTCTTGCATGACGCCCACCACCAATACACACAAGAGGTCTACAACCCTCACCCAGAAGCAAAAGAGCCAAAGCGAAAGGCTACCAGTTACTTTCTAGGCAAAGGAAATGTACTCGACTACATCTTTATCTCACAGCATTTTTATAAAGAGAATGAAAATAGCATCGCAAAAGTGACAGACTATGCTGTATTAGATACACACCTCATAGATAATAAAGATGGCTCTTTACTTACAAGTGACCATGCACAGGTTGTTTGTGAGTTGAGTTTTAAGTCATAAGTTATATATACATTATACAAAATATGATATAATAGTTTCAATCAATTGAAAGGTTACCCATGAAAAGGCTGATTGAACTCTCAAATCTTTATTTTTCTCTTCCTACCCCAAGTTTTAAACGTTATCTTTTTACACAAATTGATTTTGAGTCTAAATTGATTGGTATTTTGGGACAGCGTGGGGTGGGGAAAACCACACTCATTCGTCAGATAGCGCAACACTATGATTTAGAGACTAATAAAATGCTCTATATTTCGGCAGACAATATTAAACGTTCACTGAGTGAGATTGCTATAGATTTTACTGCTTTTGGTGGTAAACTTTTGATTATTGATGAGATACACAAAGCAAATGATTTTGCACTAGAACTTAAAACTATTTATGACTTTGTAGATATCAAGGTTGTATTTTCGGGTTCATCTGCCTTAGAATTAGAAAACTCCAAAATAGATTTAAGCCGTAGAGCGTTATTTTACGAACTTAGTTCTTTGTCTTTTAGAGAATTTTTAGCCATCAAGTTTAACGTAGTGCTAGATCCTATACCCTTGGAAGACATGCTTCACAATCATCAATCTATTGCTATGCAAATGAAAAAAGAGTTTAAACCTTTAGAATATTTTTCTTATTATCAAGCGTATGGCGCATATCCTTTTTTTACAGAAGGTGAATTGGGATACAACTTACGTTTAAATGAGATTATGAATATTATCTTAGATAGTGAGGTAGCTAGTATTTACAACGTAGATAGTGACAAGATTAACACTATACGAAAACTACTACATCTTCTTTGTAGTTCTGTACCTATGGAGCTCAATATACAAAACTTAGCCAAAAGTGCAGAAGTGAGTCGCAATACGCTTTATTCTTATTTGTACTATCTTAAAAAAGCAAATCTTATAGAGATTATAGGGGGTAACTATAAAAATAAAAAACTACTCAATAAGCCAGATAAAATTTATCTAGATAACATTAATCTCTACAATATCTTGTGTTCCAACTACAATAAGGGTAGCCTAAGAGAAAGCTTCTTTGTCTCTCAAATCAAGATAGACCATACGGTAAAATATGCCAACAAAGGTGACTTTGAGGTAGATGATACATTTACCTTTGAAATAGGTGGTAAAAACAAAGGATTTGAGCAGATAAAAGACATCAAAAACTCCTATGTAGTAGCCGATGAGCTAGAGATAGGTTTTGGGTCAAAAATACCACTTTGGTTGTTTGGATTTTTGTATTGAAAAGCACCTCTAAAAACCTCTTAGCTCTTCACAAACCCAAAGGCTACATAGTCACTCGTTCAGATGAGCGTGGACGAAAAACAGTCTATGATCTTTTACCCCAGTGGGTTTTTGATGATGGGTGGATGCCCATAGGACGGCTAGACTTAGACTCAAAAGGGCTTCTACTCTTCACCACTAACGGCAAGATAGGCAATATTTTAACCAAACCTGGAGGGTGCATTAAAGTATATGAGATTTGGGTGCGTGGTCATGTGACAGACGAACACATCGCCGCAGCAAAAAAAGGTGTGAAAAGCAAAGAAGACATACTCAAAGCCCTCAATGTAGAGATAATAGGCATGGGTGGCGCGAAAACAAGACTCCGCATAACCATTGACGAGGGGAAGAACAGACATATCCGTAGACTCTTTGGCGCACTTAAAGACCCCAAGTTTGGCACACCTTTAAAAGTGTTAGAGCTCAAACGTATGAGTATTGGTAGTTTTGGACTTGATGTTGAGAGTGGGAAGTGGAGGTATCTTTCAGTGGAAGAGGAGAAGAAGCTAATTCCCCAATTCAGATAGTCCTGCATAAGTCTTAAAAGTCAGTCCCGTTCTTAGTCTAAACATCTTGTCTAAAATCTTTCTTGGTACATTGGCTATGGCTAACACTTCATCTATGGAGTAGTCACTTCCCTGTTCATCTAACAAATCAATGATTTTCATGATATTAAAAGGCAATTTACTTGGCTTTAGACGATTTTTGAAATAGCTGTCTAGTGCATTTTTCAAGATATTATTTTCTATATAGATAGGCTCATTAGGATACTGCATGAGTACATCCATCTGTTCTTCATAGAAAAAAGAAGCCCCTGCACCTTTAAATCTTACTGCTATAAGGTTCAACGTGTCATTTGATTGAACAGTCACAGGTTCTTCATAGGCATTGATAAGTATGGCTTGAAAACTTTCTAATGTGTAAGCCTGATTTTCAATAGTTACTTCACAGTTTGTATCTTGGTTGATTAAGACTATCATCCCGCCATTTGGCAGAAGTGCATGACTTTTACAGTTTTGCACGACATCATAGTGTGCTATATATTTTTTTAATTTTTTATCCATAGTGACAGTATATGATTTAATGCTTAAAGAGTATAATGACACCTATAAAAGAGTGAGAGAGGACTAACATTGCCCTATGTACTTAAACAATATGATGTCATAGCAGGCAAAAGAGTAGAAGATTTTTTGCTAGATGTCGTAAAGTTGTCCGAAACACTGGCACATAAACTCTTGAGAAATGCTAGGATAGTTGACCACAAAGACAGACCTTTACAAAAAGGAAAAGTGCTAAAGTCTGGCTACATCAAAGTCTTAATCTTTGAGCCCATGACCAAAGGTTTAAAACCACTTTTCCAAACAGAACACTTTGCACTTTTTGACAAACCCTCAGGACTACTTGTACACCCAACCATTCGTTCTAAAGAGTACACACTCTTAGATGAAATACGCTACCAGTTTGGCGATGAAGCCAACTTAGTCCACCGAATAGATGCAGAGACATCAGGACTCGTACTCGTCTCTAAAAATGGATACGCTCAGTATGTGCTCAAAGAGATGTTTGAGAAAAAAGCGTTTGTTAAAAAATATAAAGCCCTCATAGACTATGCGTTAAAAGAGGATGTTTTGATAGAGAAAAAAATCACTACTTCAAATGGTTTGATTAAGTTAAAAATGCAAACATCAGAAAATGGAAAAACATCAAGCACATTCATCCGACCCATAGCCTACGACAAAGTAAAAAACCAAACCTTAGTAGAAGCCATCCCCTACACAGGTCGACAACACCAGATAAGAGTACATTTGGACGCTATCGGACATAGGATTGTAGGTGACCCCATCTATGGACTTGATGAAAATTTTGTCGATGATTTTTTAAATGATAAAGTAGAAAAAAGTCTCCGCATCAAAACAACAGGAGCTTCGAGACTTATGCTTCATGCCTACTATTTGGAGTTTACATTTTTAGATACAAGGTATGTATTTTGCTCTAAGCAGGTATTTTGTGATTAATCTACCGTAGGGTGGGTTTGTAACCCACCACATGAGGAAATTTGCATACTATCACAGCTTTGCCTTAAGGGCTAGGAAATATTGTGGGACTGTAATTTTTTGAGATGCCTTAGTTTATCAAAGCTTTTTCTTAGTATGTTTCCTGCATTCTTGTTCTATAAAAGCATTCTTTTCATAAAAACTCAGATAGTTCTCTGCATCTTCACAATCAAACTCTATCACTTTTTCTTTCAAGTAAGTCTCATAACTAAAGTCCAACGTATCTAACTCTGCATCTAAAAGTACTGAAGCAAAATGGTACTGAAAATTTTCTATCGCTTTTTTCATAGAGAGTTGCATAGCTTCATCTTCTGTTAAAATGATGTCCCATCGTCTTGGAATTTTAAGTGCATTGACAACACTTTGTACTGAATATGCGTAGCCTGTTGTTTCTAAAAACTTCAGTTCCAAGTCTAAAAACAGATTTTTAATCTGTATAGACTCTAGCTCTTTAAAGAGAAAATAGATATCAAATATATCTTTAACGGTATCTGTTCTATCGCAAAAGGCTTTGAGCTTATAAAGCAAGAGATTATAGTGGTTTTCTATACGAGGAAAATCATCATGCTTGATGTACGTTACATCTCCTAGTCTGTCTGCTGTAAAGTTCAACAACTCTACTTTTATGCGTTCATCTATACCCACTACGGTACAAAAAAGTCTATGTGTACCATCTTCTGTGTAGACGTGTCTAATGTCAGCTATACGCTTGTCTTCTCTTAGTTTTTTTATCATCTCTCTTGAGAGTACGGCTGCTTCTTTGGTGCTTAGTTCGTGGTCTATAAAGAAGTCTAGGTCTTCGGATTCTCTTCGTTTTTGTGGGAGTAAGTAGCACTGTAGTGCAGTACCTCCTGCTAAGAAAATGTCTTTTACATCAGAGAGTATCTCTAGTATGATTTTCTGTCCCGTATACACCTCTGACCAATTTCTGTCAAGCATGGTGTTTCCCTTGTCTATAGTGTCTCACGACATTCTCCCAAAACAGTACCTTTTCAGAGTTAAATTCTGCTTTTAGTATAGGCAATAGTTTTTCTAACTGTTTCATGTTTAAAAGTTTTAAAATGTCTTTATGGTACAGGTTTTCAAAAAAAGGTTTTACGAACTTTACGTTAGCTTTTTTCACCTCTTTAAGGACATAATGAGGGCTATAGTCTTTACCCCAAAAAGCCACTCGTATTTCTTTTTCTAGTTTTGCATCCATGCTAGCCTTTACTACAGGCTTTACCATCTCAGCATGTGTTACAGAGTCTTCTAAAAAAGCTAACTGTTTCAAAAGCACAAAAGCATACTCAGGCACATGCCCACCTCTTTTCCAACCTGCTACAGTGTCGTAAGGTATTTTAGATTTTTTGGCAAAGTCTTTTTTATTTAGCCCGTAATACTTTAATGCTTTATCAAAATGGTAAACACTATTTTTTTGCATTTTAACTCCAATATATAACTATTATTTGTTAATTTAACAATATTATACCATAAATATATAGTATAGTCGTCTTGTCTTCCATGGTGATATTTAAGATTTAGGGTCTGAGCCTTAAGTTTTTAAGTTTTAGGATTTTAGAGGTTTATTTGTCTTGGTATTTAAATATATCTATTACTTCTATCCTACTGTGTGTTTCATTTATTTTATAAATAATAGTATAACCTTTGTAGATTAGGTCTCTTATATTTTCACTATCATGATGAATAGATTGTCTATATTTGTATGGAAAATGAGTCAAACCATTGACTCTAAAGTCAAGTTGTTTTTTAAATGCTCTAGCTCTGTTTGGACTGTCTAGTGCTATAAAAGAGAGTATGTTTTTGAGTTCCATTAAGTACTCTCTTTTACGTACCACTCTCACTAAAGCGCTTTCATAAATGCATGCATCTCTTTATCATACTCTTCTTGGCTGAGCATATCAGCATCCCCAGACTCTATCTCTTCTATGGCTTGGGCTACTCTTTCTTTGGCTTCTTGTTTAGTGACAGTATCGTACCCATCACTCAATGAAACTTTAACAAAAGAGCTAAAGTCTTGCCATAAACTTTGCATATCATTTCCATAGCGATTGGCTATAAATGTTTCTATCTCTGTGTTTTCTATCTGTAAGGTTTTCATATATTTAACTCCTACTTATGTTGTATAGTATTATAACATACTTCATTCAAGCTATAAAAATAACTACCACACCAATCTATTTTTACCTTTTAGAGTTTACATTTTTAGATACGAAGTATGTATTTTGTTCTAAGCAGGCGTTTTGTGATGAAGCTGCCTAAAAACTGAAAATCTAACCTTGTTTTATACTCTGCTGTATATACGGTTCTTTTTCTACTCATGATATTATCCTCTCATTTTCTATTGTTATTTTAGCTCTTTTAGAATAACAGTTTGGAAAATGTTGTTTGGTTTTTATGGGGTAGTATATTCTAAAAAGATAGATTTTGAAATAGATTTAGATTTTTTTAATTATTATGTAGACAATGGTTGGACAATTGTTCTTTTTGATGGTTTTGATGAGTTAGAATCAAAAATGAGTCAAGAGGTGATAAAATGGATAAAGAAATGGGTACGGTATATTGACAGTAAAACAAATGAAACCAAAACAAATGTAGTCATCACGGCACGACCTACTGGTTTTGAACAAATAAACTTTGCTGAAGGTTTTTTTGAAAAGCTTTATATTCAACCTTTTAACCAAAAACAAATAGAAATTTTTTCTAAAAACTTTTTTCAGATTCGTTACAGTTATGATAAGCTTCTTGAAAAACTAAAACATGATAACTTTTTAGAAAAATTAGCAAACTTTACAGGATTGGCAGAACTAAAACATAGACCCATTTACCTAGCGATGTTAGGGTTTATCTCAGAGACAGATGGAGAGATACCGGATACAAGGGCTTTAGCATATGAGAAGATAACCGAAGCTTATGTATTTTTACTAGACCAAAAGAAACGTTTAGATAAAAATATGATGCCTACATGGACAAAGAGTGATAAGATAGCTTTTTTGAGTGAGTTTGCATACAAGCTTCATCATAAAGCCTCTACAGATGAGTGTGATGAAAAAAAGCAACTGCATATCTACATCTCTAAAAAAGAGATGAAGAGTATTTTTAAAGAGATATTAAATGAATCAAACTTTTCTTCTATCAATACTGATACCGATGTAAATGCTCTGGCCCAGTATTTTTTAGCTAGAACAGGTTTACTTATAGAACCAAAAGAAGGCTTTATTCAGTTTAGCCATTTGTCTTTTCAAGAGTATTTAGTAGCCAAACGCATTCATGGAAAAGAACCTAAAAGAAATATAGAGGCATATTTAAAAAGAAAAATATTTAACCACCTAAATAAAGTAGGATGGGAAGAGATAGCCCAACTTTACTTTGGCATAGACAGCATACGTCAAGCCGAAGGTCAAGAAGAGATACTTCATTTCCTTATAGAACCTAACAATGCTGACCATTGTAAATTTTTGTTCAATTTTTTACTTAAGAGCCACTTGCAGATTCCCAAAGACAACCCACAATTTAAGCTAAATTGAATTTCAAAAAAGCCCTTAAACCCTCATAAATGTTATAATTATCTACCAAAAAAAAACAACACTACAAGAACAAAC
>JALUYL010000048.1 GCA_027012955.1 Sulfurovum sp. | reverse complement strand
TATAGATAATTAGCAAATTAGAGGTAGAATATCAGAGATTTTACCTTGTAATGATTTTTTTAAGCTCAAAAATTACTATGAGGAAAAATTAGTCACTTGGGTGGGTTTGAATTTGCAAGTGGCTCTGGAGTGTTTGTATTGTTTCTTTCTCTTTTTTTGAAATGTATTTATGCTTTTTATCTAATTTGGACATATTAACAACCTATAAGTTTATCAAGGCATTACCTTGCTTGTAAAGAGATAGCATTGTCTTAGCCCATTCTGTATACACAATAGACAGATTGTAGTTTAAGTCAAACTCTTCAAGAACCTTTTCAAGTACTTTTCTCTCCTCTTCATGTAAAAAATTATCTGAGTAAATTAAAGCCATAATCTCAAGCAATACAATTTTTCTGCTTTGTTCACTTTTTATATTATCAAGTGTATTATAGATATCAAAGTTCTCTTCATCATAATCAATGTCATCTATCTGCATCTCCATACAGTATTTTTCAATAATTATTTTTTGGTCTTCACTAAAATCATCATCACTTCTTGCAATATGATGAGCTAACTCTAAAAAAGCTATTTTCTCTTTTTTCTTTAATCTGTTTAAAAACATTTTATTTCTCCTTAATTTACTGTATTGAATTATTTAAAAAACCTATCAAAAACACCCATCGAAACCCGTTCCATCTCACCCTTACATTTGGAGCAAATAGTAGACATGGCTAAGATGTCTTCCATGCCAAGGGCATCACTTTTTATTTTGACTATCTTACTGTGTCCGCATTTGGTACACTTAAGCTTGTATGGTGCAGGTGCTATTGGCATCTTTTTATCCCTATATTTTAGTCGTGTAAAGTATACGCTTTTTTACTTTAACAATGCGTTGTGTGACATCAGTGAAAAAGGAGATGTAGCACTATGCACTTTGTATTTTTCTAAAAAATATTCGTATGCTTTTAGTGGCTTAATAATGTCTATGTTTAACCTATCATCTTTGTCTAGTAACGGTAAAACGAGTAGCTTTTGTGTCGCATTTATGAGCTTGTACGCTTTTTTGATGATTTTCTTTTCAGGCTTTCCGTAGTCCGCATAGTCACAGGAGAAATAAAGCATGGTCTCGATATTGACTATGTAGTCATCTGCCAGTCGTGTAGCCTTTGCGATAGATGCTTTACACATACCCATATAAAGCTCAACATCTTCATAGAGCACACCCTCTTTAAGCTTCTCTTTTTGGAAACTTACTGCATCATCTAGCACATACTTTTCATCAGTATGTGTGACCTTCATAAGTAATACCCTCAGTCTTTGAAGCTCTTCCCCGTGCAATGCAACTCTACTTTTTTGAAAGCTATCAAATCTTTCATTTGGGGAAGGTCGAGAAGAAGTATCGTTCTCGTCTGAAGGACATCCTTCACTCTCACAAAACTCTTTCACCCCATACCCCACCGCCGCAAGTGCGATACCGCCTAATACTAATGGTAACATGTTGACTCCTTATGTTTTAAGATAAGGTAGTATGGCATAGACAAACGACAGGTGGTGTCGTTTTTGAAAAGTTTTTATAGTTTTTCTTGTAAATTACTCTCGTTCCCATCGCTCCTGCGTGGGAATACATATGAGTATTTGTATAGCTAGAGCGTTATTTTTTAGTTCATATTGGAGTATGCGTTACCACCGAGGACGGATGGGAACGAGAAAAAAAAATGGTCGAGGATACGTTTGATGAGCTTTAAAAATCTACTACTAAAATACACAACAAAAAAGAAGAGTCCAACACCATAGGCTTTGAAGATTTGGAGTTGGTATCTCGAAGTTAGGCTGTTTCAAGTACAGGCACACTGTTGATTTTGTGTGCAGTTTTCTGATATGCCTGATAAAGGTCATAATTGTCCTGCAGATTCATCCAGAATTGTGGAGTGGTGCCAAAATAGCGTGCAAGTTTAAGTGCCATCAGTGCCGAAATACCTCTTTTTTCATTGTAGAGTTCACTCAGTGTTTTGATGCCTACTCCAAGGTCTTCTGCCATTTTTGCCTGCGTAAGCTCTAGTGGCTCTGCAAATTCTTCTTTTAGGATGATTCCCGGATGCGTGGATGGTCTAACTGCTGTCATGCTTATATCCTTTAGTGATAGTCAATAATATGTACATCGTAGGCATTGCCGTTTTCAAAACGGAATACCAAACGAAACTGTTTGTTAATTCGAATGCTCAAAAAACCGTTATAATCACCTTTGAGCTCTTCGAGATGATTTGACGGCGGTGATTTCAGATCCAATTTTTCCTGTGCCGCTTCCAGCATATCCAATTTTATTTTGGCACGCTTATGTATGTCTACGGGAAGCTTTCTGCTGCTTTTGCCCCAATATATTTTTTCGGCTTCTTTGCATTTGAACGATTTAATCATATAGATATATTATCACAATATGATAATAGTGTCAATAGCTCATCGGCAGAGTGCATCATTTGTTCTATCCTGGTAGCAATAAGCTGTTGTAGTTTTACTATAAATTTTTCTTCCTCTTTATTTAAAAGTGTTACTCTCGTTCCCATCGCTCCTGCGTGGGAATACATATGAGTATTTGTATAGCTAGAGCGTTATTTTTTAGTTCATATTGGAGTATGCGTTACCACCGAGGACGGATGGGAACGAGAAAAACAAAAAACCCACATAACGACAGGTTGTGTCGTTTTTTATAGTTTTTCCTATAAATAAGCCCAATCATACTTTGTGCTATAATATAGTTATCTAAAATCAAAGGGGAAACTCATGTCGCCATTAGCACAAGCTATCGAATACTACACTTATGCTGACTACAAAGAGTGGGAAGGAAAGTGGGAGCTTATAGATGGGATTCCTCTTTCTATGGCACCTGCCCCTATGATAAAGCATCAGAGTTTAGCAAGTGAAATAATCTATAATCTAAGAGAGCAGATAGAAGAGTGTACCAAATGTGAAGTTTTAGGGGAGATTGACTATAAGGTAAGTGACGACACTGTTTTAAGACCTGACATTGTGCTTACTTGTGGTGAGACCAATGAAAGCTACCTTACTAAAGCACCAGAGATTGTTGTTGAGATTATCTCAAAATCTACAGCCAAGAGAGACGAAAAGTATAAATTTGAGATCTATGAAAAAGAAAAAGTCAGCTACTACATTTTAGTCTACCCCGATGACCTAAGAGCCAAAGTCTACAAAATTAAAGACTCAAAATATGATAAAGAGGGTGATTTTTTACAAGAGCGTTACGACTTTGAAGAAACGACTTGTAATGTTAGTTTAGATTTTGAACGGGTTTTTAAAAGGTTTCGCTAAAAAGTTTTAAATAACAAGGTTCAGATACTCTTTTAAAGTTTTTTCCAGTTTATCTTAGTAAATATCTCCACGATTATCCGCTTTTTCAATGTAGATAATTAACTCATCTTCGACAACATCGTATAAAAATCTGTAATTTCCAACTCTCAGCCTAAATCCGTTAGTGCTGTTCGACATATTTTTTGTATCCGTTTGAGGATTGGAAGGATAGGGATTATTTTGCAGATACAAGAACTTCTCTTTTATTCTCAGTTTATCTTTAGGATTTCTACTTTCTATAAATTTGACAACTCTTTTATGTAGTTTGAGACGATACAAGCTTATCCCCAATTCACTTCATTGAGAGAAACATACGCTTCAGGATGATTAGCCCTCTCTTTTCTCGCCTTTAATACATCATCATAATCTGAGTCATCTTTAGAGATTGTGTCAATCTCTATTGGGGATGTTGGTTGCTTTTTAATGATTTGGATATCAGACTTTAAGCTTTCAAGTAGATACAATACTTTGTCAGCCACAGCATCTTTTACATTTATTGTTAATTGCACAAGAGACTCCTTTATGTATTTTTACAATTATACCACATAATATTTATCCCTCTTTATTTTCAGAAACCAATATAGATAAATTCCGAATATTACACCCAAAGATTGTCTATAAGTCTAGGTTTCCCAACCCATGCAGCCACTAAGATAATGGTATTACCTATCTCCACTTTTTCCAGACTTTTAAAGCTTCTATCGACAATGGCGACATACTCCACACTGTCTGCTTCACTGAGTACTTCTCTCATCTCTTTTTGGATGGTTTGTACATCCAACTCACCTTTCATCACCATCTTTGTAGCACGTTTTAGTGCACGTGAAAGACAAAGTGCTCGTTCTTTTTCATCACCTTGCAAATAGACATTACGTGAACTTAAAGCAAGTCCTTGTTCATCTCTTACTATCTCACAAGGGATGATGTTAACATCCATAAAATAATTTTTTACCATTTGGGAAATAAGGGCTAACTGTTGGGCATCTTTTTTCCCAAAATATGCTCTCGTTGCATTAGAGAGATTTAGTAACTTCATCACAACTTGTAGCATGCCATCAAAGTGACCTGGGCGTTTTTCACCTTCAAGAACATACCCTCTACATGCAGGTGCACCTATGCAGAGTTCATCCTCTTCATACATCACATCGATACTTGGCATAAAAAGTATGTCTACCTTTGCAAGTTGGCATATCTTGATATCTGCTTCGTCTTTACGTGGGTAGGCATCGAGATCTTCTCCTTCTAAAAACTGCGTGGGGTTCACAAAGATAGACACGATGAGATGGTCATTTTCTTTTCGTGCTTGCTGAATGAGAGAGAGATGCCCTTGATGTAATGCGCCCATGGTTGGCACAAAGCCTATGCTTCCTGACAATGTTTTTTTAGCTTCTTCTAATGCTTCTATCGTATGTGCGATAATCATCTCTAACCCTCTATTTTGCTTTTATTTGGTAAAATTCTACCTAAATATTACTGTAGGGTGTTGTCCCTGACAACACCAAAAGCCTATTTTCCATTGTACCACTATTGATTTGGTGCTGTGAGGGCATAGCACCCTACAATGAAAAAGGAACTTTTTCACATGGATGCATACGAATACAGCGAACTACTCAAATCACTCAGCATCAAAATGGACAATATCAAAAATATTGTCAAGCCTGAGGTATTACAAGCGAGACTAGATGAGATAGAACAGATGCAACAAGACCAAGACTTTTGGAACGATGCTGCCAATGCAGGTAAAGTGTCACAAGAAAAAACAAAAACAGAGCGTATACTGGCTACCTACACAGATGCCAATGATGCCGTAGTGGACGCCTTAGAATACTTCGAGATGGCAAAGTCGGAAAAAGATGAAGAGACACTTGAAATGCTTTATGAAGAGGCAAATAGCCTACAAGAACGTACCAATGCCTTAGAAGTACAGATGATGCTTAGTGGAGAACATGATGGTAACAATGCCATCGTCTCCATACACCCAGGAGCTGGAGGAACAGAGAGTCAAGACTGGGCGAACATGCTTTACCGTATGTACTTACGTTGGGCAGAGCGTCGTGGTTTTAAAGTTGAAAGTCTAGACTACCAAGCTGGAGAAGAAGCAGGTATCAAAGATGTCTCATTTATGGTCAAAGGTGAAAACGCCTACGGGTATCTCAAGGTGGAAAATGGCATCCATAGACTTGTACGCATCAGCCCATTTGACTCTAACGCCAAACGTCATACCTCTTTCTCTTCTGTCATGGTTTCACCAGAGATAGACGATGATATCGACATCGTCATAGAAGACAAAGACATCCGTATAGACACCTACCGTTCATCTGGAGCTGGAGGGCAACATGTCAACACCACTGACTCAGCCATACGCATCACACACATCCCTACCAATGTCATCGTACAGTGTCAAAATGATAGAAGTCAGCACAAGAACAAAGCCTCTGCACTTAAAATGCTAAAGTCTCGTCTTTTTGAATACGAAATGGCGAAAAAACAAGCTGCCATTGATGGTGTCGAAAAATCTGAAATCGGATGGGGGCACCAAATACGCTCTTACGTACTCCAACCCTACCAACAAGTCAAAGACACCCGTTCAAACATCCCTTATACCAATGTCGATGCCATACTCGATGGAGATATAGATAAACTTTTAGAAGGTGTGCTTATCGCACAGGCAAAGTAATCTACCCTTCATCTTTTTTATTTTCTTTAGAAAAATATTTCCCAAGTGTCTTTGTCACCACAAGCGCAGCAACAAAGGCAAGTAAAATCATCGCCACAGTGTATCCAGCATGGAAGATATCTATCTTCATACTTCCTCTTTTAAGACTTTGTCTCCAAGTCTATAAGTCTTGTCACAGCGTGTCGCCATGCTTGCATCGTGTGTCACAAGTAAAAGTCCTGCGCCTGTCTCTTTGATGTAATCTAAAAGTACATCCATCACAAGTTCTGCTGTCTCTTGATCGAGGTTTCCCGTAGGCTCATCTGCAAAAATGATACGTGGTTTTTTACTAAGCACTCTGGCTATAGAAACACGCTGTTGCTGACCACCAGAGAGCTCCCCTACTTTTTTAGTCATAAGTTCTTTAATTTCAAGTTTTTCCAAAATGGCATCTTCGATAGCTTCACCACTAAGCATACTTGCCACTTCGATGTTCTCCATCGCAGACATTCCCTTAAAGAGGTAATGAAACTGAAAGATAATCCCCACATCATAACGGCGTAAGGCTTCTATCTCATCGTCATTGAGACTATAAAGGTTTTCTCCAAAGAGGGTAACTTTCCCCTCATCAGGCTTCATAAAGGTAGAAAAAATATGTAGTAAGGTAGACTTTCCAGACCCACTACGCCCTACTATCGCTGCACTTTCAGAAGGAGCCAAACTGAAGTTAATATCTGTAAAAAGTGTATAGTCGAAACTATGTGTAATACCACGAGCTTCCAAAAGAGATTGAGACATCATAAACCTTAAAATAAATTAGAGGTATTTTAACATAAAAAAATGTAGGGGGTGATTTTGATGTGATGATTTTATTTTATTCGTATTGGTGCGATAGCAATCGCCCCCTACAGCTTTTATAAAGATACAATTTTAATGTATAATCAAATTGTGTAGGGTGTGTGATTGCCATCACACAGAATCAACGTTGTTGTGAAGGAGTGTACGTTCAGTACATGACTGAACAAACTCCCTCAAAGATGCAGTAAAATAGAAGAACTAGTTCATTTGCGCGGCTACTTCTGCTGCGAAATCTTCTTCTTCCACTTCAATACCTTCACCCACTTCTAGTCTAACGAAGTTTGTGATTTCAGCTTTACCAGCTGATTTTTCTGCGATGTACTCAGCAACTGTTTTGCTGTCATCCATTACAAATTTTTGATCAAGAAGACATTGTTCTTGGTCAAGTGTTGTGTTGTCAGAGATAAATCTTGCGATTTTACCTGGAAGGATTCTGTCCCAGATTTTTTCTGGTTTACCTTCAGCTGCAAGCTCAGCTTTAAGTGCCACTTCTACTTCTGCCATAACTGCGTCAGTCAGTTGACTCATAGAGATGTACTCTGGTACATTTTTAAGCGTTTTACCAAGTCTTACAAGCTCTTCATTCTCTTTTTCGATAGCAACAATTCTACCTTTAGTCTCTTCTGCTACATATGATGCATCAAAGTCTTTGTAAGAGAGTGTAGATGGACTCATAGCCGCTGCATGCATTGCGATCTCTTTCAGTACTGGAGTCATCGCTTCAGCAACTTCTGCAGATTCACATTTAGCTTCGATGATAACACCATTTTGCTTGTTAGAGTGAACATAACCGTTTACAGCTGTGTTGTCATCTGCATCGATAAGTGCAGAACGTCTAACCACAAGTTTTTCACCGATAGTTGCTACTTGCTGAGAAAGGTACTCTGCAAATGGCTCACCATTAATAGTAGATGCATTGATAGCTTCTGCATCTGCAAGACTATTGTCAAATGCATGGTTTACAACATCTGACATAAGTGCTACAAATTTGTCGTTTTGAGCAACAAAGTCTGTTTGAGAGTTAATCTCAACAATCACAGCTTTTAACCCTTCAACTTTTATACCGATAGCGCCTTCAGCGGCTACTTTACCAGCTTTTTTAGCTGCAGCACCCATACCTTTGTCACGTAACCAAGCCACTGCTTTGTCCATGTCTCCATCAGACTCAGCAAGTGCTTTTTTACAATCCATCATTCCAGCATCAGTCATCTCTCTGAGTTTTTTAATGTCTTTAGGTCCGAAGTTTGCCATGATTACGCCTTTGCCAATTCTTTTGCAGATGCTACAGCGTCTTTAAAGTCGCCTTTGAAAGAGTATTTGTCTTCCATAACTTGAATCTGTGCTTCTGTCATGTTTGCTACATCGTCAAATGTGTAGAAACCTTCGTCATTGAGTTTTCCTTGGTATACTTTACCAACACCAACGATTTTAGTAAGATCATCACCTGTTTTATCTGATGCTGTTTTTGTTGCTTCTTTAGCTGCTTTAGGAGCTGCTTTTTCTTCTACAAGTTTAGCTACTTCAGTTTCAGTTGCTGGCGCTGCCGCTTCTTCAGCTGCTGCTTCTGCCATAACTTCTTCGATTTCACCTGCAGGTACTTCGTCAGCTACATCGCCGTTAGCTTCAGCGTATGCTGCTTTACCTTCGATGATTGCTTCAGCCATTTCTTTACAGAAAAGGTTGATTGAACGGATAGCATCATCGTTTCCTGGGATTGGGTAATCGATAACATCTGGGTCACAGTTAGTGTCAAGTGGTGCAACAACTTTCATTCCCATTCTTTTTGCTTCTTTTACTGCGATGTGTTCTTTAACAGCATCGATAACAAACATCAACTCTGGGAGTTTTTTCATGTGTCTGAAACCTTCAAGGTATGAAGAGAGTTTCTCTTTTTTTCTTAAAAGCATCAATGCTTCTTTTTTAGTCAACATCTCAAGTTGACCATTTTCTTCCATTTGCTCGATGATTTCAAGTTTTCTGATAGATTTTTTCATTGTTGGGTAGTTTGTTAACATTCCACCTAACCATCTTGTAGCAACGTAAGGCATACCACATCTCTCAGCGTGCTCTTTTACTGCTTGACGTGCTTGTTTTTTAGTTCCTACGAAAAGTACAGTTTGCCCTTCAGCTGCTGCGTCTCTTACTACATTGTAAGTATATTTGAAGTATCTAAGTGTTTTTTGAAGGTCGATAATATAGATGTTTTTTCTTGCACCGAAAATGAATTTTTTCATTTTTGGATTCCATCTTCTAGTTTGGTGTCCGAAGTGTACTCCACACTCCAATAGGTCTTTCATTGTTACCATTTTGTCTCCTTGACATATATGCTATTTAATAGAACGTTTTTTTGGCAAAGCCAAACAAAGCTACGCTGTCGCTGAGACAACTTCAGCAGTTGGCTCATACGACCAGTCGTATTCTATTTATTGCAGCCTAAGTCATCTATTATAGATTTTATAAATCCATAGAACATAACTTAGGCTGTGTTAGAAGCAATGCTTCATCACTAGGTTTAATCCGCTGTAGTCCTCAATGTTCATACTAAAAGAAGTATCACACAACCGTGCAAGGAATAACTACATGTGTATTTTCCATTATTCACAAAAGAATAAGGAACGCGATTATACCGAAATGTTTTTTAAGATTTTATAAAAGGGGATTTTTTAGGTGTTGAAAAGTTACAACACCTTCATTTTAGGCTTGTAACTCTTCCAATCTTTCTTTCACCTCATCCACATGATTTTTAACTCTCACCTTATCCCAAGCAGCAGCTATTTTGCCCTCTGGGTTGATAATAAATGTTGAACGCACTACACCCATGTATTCTTTCCCCATAAACTTTTTAAGTTGCCAAATGCCAAAAGTGTTACATAGGTCTTTGTCTTCATCTGCGAGTAGTGTGATTTTGAGATCTTTTTTCTCTATGAAGTTTCTGTGTTTTTTAGGAGAGTCTGGACTTACGCCAAGGACGATGGCATCAAGCGCTTCAAAGTTTGGTAGTGCTTCGGTAAAATCACAGGCTTCCGTGGTGCATCCGGGGGTGTTGTCTTTTGGGTAAAAGTAAAGGACTATCCATCTGCCTTTAATGTCTCGTAGACATATCTCTTCTTCATCTTGGTTTGGCAGACAAAAGTCTGGTACTGCATCACCTGTTTCTAGCATTGTAAATCCTTATAGTTTTGGAAGTGGCGACTTTAGTCCCACTGAATTAATCTGTTATATAAAGGTGGGAGTAAACTCTCCACTTCCAATCATTTTATTTATTTCTGATAGTATAACAGAATGAATATAGAAAATGAACAAAACAAAGAAAAATTACTTGCAGATATAGAAAAACTTATCGCGTATGGTAGAGAAGAGTCTACTATCAATCCTGCACTTTTAGCATATTTATCGGTAGAAGATCTCATCAATACCAAAGCAAAACTACTTGAACGTGTGGGCACACTGAGTGAAGAAGACAAAGCGTGGTTGGAACAGTTTAAGACGTATGAATAACGGGTACCCACAAGGGGCACCCCTACGGTCTTAAATCGATAGATTTATCAAACTCAATGTTGTACTTTTTAAGAATGTTACGCTGCTTGGCTTTTGCCTCTTGGCGGTCTATTATCACTTTCACCCCATCTTTATCTTCAAGAACCAAGTACTTATCGGTAACAGCATTGACCTTTTCATAAAACTCTTTAAAGTTTTTGAATGTTTGTCCATTGACTTTATCGATAGGCCACATACCAAAGTCGTTGTCACCTCTGCTCATATCTGAAGCCAACACCTTAAGCAACACAACCACTTCACTCTTGTCTTCTTCTTGCCATTTCGATGCCAAGTAAGAGAGTTTTAGACGATTTCTGTTTGTAGAGAGTATGAGGTTTCTGGTCAATGGAGAAAATATGTATCCACCCAATATAAAATAGGTAGGCATCGTGTCATAGCGTGTGGTTTTTACCAAGTACATATCATCTGCTGTATTCTTAAGAAGTGCCTCTACATGCATAGCCTTCTTATCTCGTATAATATCAAGTCCAACACTCTGACCCATTTGATACGCATCTATAAAATAATGAAAGTACGTATACTCATGCTGTCTAAATTCTACTGTACCATCGTCTTCTATGTTGTGTCCATCTACAGCTGTAAGAATGTCACCTTCTTTAAGTATGCCATTAAGCGTTGAGTTATGTACCACTTTATTGATGAGTTTTCCTGAGATGTTATCGTCCAGTCCATAGTAGCTTCTTATGGCTGGGTTTTCCAGTTTTTGCGTACCAAGACCGATGTCTGCCATACCGTCATACTTTCCGTCTTTCATATCGTCTATAAAATGTTTGACCATACTCACAGGTACCAAGTAACCAATGTTTTGAGACTTGGTAATGACCTGCATCACCACACCAACTATCTTACCATGAGAGAGTGCTGGACCACCAGAGTTTCCTGGGTTTACTGCAGCATCTACCTGCACAGCTAAAAAAGACTCACCACTGTGTGCATAGACATGATGCTCCACACGTGAAACCACACCAATTGTCGCAGAGAGTGTAGAACCTCCCATAGGGTAACCATAGACAACAATCTTCTGTTCTACTTCAGGCAGAGAACCAAAACTTAAAGGGGTCACCCCTTTAAAGAATGCCTCCTCTTCCACTTTAAGCAGTGCCAAGTCTGCTTGGTGTGATACCGCATAGACTTTGGCAATATAGCGTTTTCTCTGTCCGTAACGTTGTACCTCGATAAAGGCTTGATTGGCAACCACATGGGCATTGGTTAAGATATACCCACCTTCTATGATGGCACCAGACCCTGTGTAGCTTTGCATGGTACTTGACCAGGGAACCTGATAGTTTGGTATTTGGGCGGTAGTGTATATCTTGACGATAGCTTGCTTAGTACTGTCTTCAGAATGTGTATTGGCAGTTAAAAATAGTGTACTTAACACCAAAGTAAAGAGTAATTTCATTTTATATCCTCATAATCTTCTGCATCTATGCATCGGATATTTCTTTTTATGGCTTCTTTCATCATGAGCCCAGCTTCAGAAGAGGAGAGCAGGGTCTTTTTCACATCATATAGTCGCGCTGAGCAGACTCCGCACGAGGGACTTCTATCTTTGCCTATCACAAGGTCAATGTTTGGATGTGTATCAAAAAAGTTTTTGGCATAGTCTATCACAGGGGAGGACAAATCTTCACCCATCGTGTTCGATAGTGCTCTGTCTCCTGTGCTCGTTTGTATCAAATCCATCGTAGGTCGAGGTGCACCAAAAGCAAAGTCTTCTGGACAAAAAGGAATGAGCGTATGTCCTTTGAGTTTTGTTATGAGCGTTTCTTGTTTATTGTCACTGGCATCATAACGACATTTTTCGCCTAAAAGACAGGCAGAAATAGCAATCGTTTTCATCACACCATAAAGAGTAAAATATAGACCCAAATACCCGTGATAGCAGTGGCTACTATCCACATAAAGGCTCGTTTTCCTGCTTTTCTGTGTGCTGCTGAGTAGAGTCCTGGTAAAGTATGGTTTTTACTGTCTTTTCTTGCCGTGAGAAGTGTATGTGTCCAGACAATAAACCCGATGATAGCTACTGCAATATGAAAAATAAGTACATACAATGCATAGTTATGGGAAACTGAAGAGCCTTGCACAAACCCCTCATATCCTCCACCTAAACGAACACCATACTCAAAGTACCCTACAACAACTACCGCAACAATATACAACAGTGTCTGAGCAAAAGCATGTGCGCGATAGTTTCTCTTTTTAGCAAAAGAGATAGCTATCGCTACAAGTAAAGGTAGCAGTGCTACCATAATCACTACAAAATCCATAAAAAATGGCGCACGTGTACCTAAAAAACCTGGTTGAAACATATAATCCATGAAAGACTCCCTATAAAATAATTATAACACTATAGCAAAGCTACATAAAATTAACAAATAACTACTGATTTTACTTCTGTAAACTCTTCCAGTGCCCATTTTGGTCCTTCACGCCCTACTCCAGAAAGCTTGGTACCTCCATAGGGTTGTACATCAAAGCGTAAGGTAGGAATGTCATTTATCACAACACCCCCACACTGTGCATCGTCTATAAATGCCTGTGTCATACGTAAGTCATTGGTAAAGATGGAAAATTGTAACCCATAGGGTGAGTTATTCATCTTTTCTATGGCTACCTCATAACTTGGCACACTTACCAAAGAGACGATAGGCGCAAAGACTTCTTCACAAATGATTTTCATCTCATCTGTAACATCTGCCATCACGGTAGGAGCAAAGATGCCATCTATTTCTGTCCCCCCAGCTATCACCTTCGCACCTTCATTTTGTGCTGAGGCTATCCAAGTTTTAGCTCTGCTTTTAGAGGCTTCATCGATGAGTGGGCCCATAAATGTATCTTCTTCATAAGGTGACCCCACTTTTAACAAGTTCGTTTCTCTTGCCACATGTTCTGCAAATACTTCATACACCTCTTCATTTACATAGATACGCTGTAAAGAGATACATACTTGTCCAGAGTTATAAAATGCGCCAAATGCACAGCGTTTGGCAGCGACTGCTAAGTCTGCACTTTTGTCGATGTAACTTGCAGCATTACCACCAAGTTCCAAGCTCACTTTTTTGATACCTGCTTGTTTTGTAATGATGTTTCCTACAGGTACAGACCCTGTAAATGAAATGACTCTAGGGATGTCAGATGTCACCAAAGTAGAACCCACTTCAGCATCACCATACACGACAGAGAGGGCATCAGTTATAGCATACTCAGAGTCCACAAAAAGTTTTGCAAACATATAGGCTACCATCGGTGCTTCAGGTGTGGGTTTAAGTACCACAGCATTTCCTGCACCTAGTGCTGGTGCTATCTTATGGGCTATAAGATTAAGAGGAAAATTAAAAGGGGTAATACACGCTACCACTCCTACAGGTTCACGTCTATAGTATGCCAATGTCTTTTTGCCACTTGGCATAATATCTGTGGGAATAGTCTCTCCATGAAGGTTTGCCAGTTCCATCGCAGTCACACGTATGGTCTCCACACAGCGCTCCACTTCTATGCGTCCAAAGGCTACAGGCTTGGCAACTTCTCGTGCGAGCATCATCGCAAAAGCTTCTTTCTCTTCGGCAAGTCTTTTGGCTACATCTTCAAGCCATAAAATACGTTGCGAAAGAGGAGATTTTCCTGCTTCTTTTGCCGCACGTTGTGCGATATGAAGTGCCATAATAGTATCATCTTCATCACACACAGGTGCTGTACTCACCACACTGTTGTCAAAAGGGCTTTTACGTGCGTCTAGTTTCTCTTTTATCTCTTCATTTGATCCAAAAAATATTTTCGCTTCTGCGATATCTGATGTGTTGCTAAAAATTTTAAACATGTTTACCTCATAGGATTTAGGGTACTTCTAATAATGAGGTGCCCTTTAGTGTTTTATTATAGCTAATGATGTGTATTAAAATTATAAAAATGAAGAAGAAGTAAGAGGAAAAAAGTGGAGTGGTTAAAATGCAAACAACTCAAAAGAGTTGTTTGTCAAACTTAGATGTCTTTTGAAACTGTTTTTGTTGCATCATTTGCATTTGTTGAAACAGATTTAACTGAGTCAGAAGCACTGGTAGATACAGATTTAACAGATACAGAAGCATTGTCGTTTACTGATTTTACTGAAGCACTTGTGTCATTTGAAGCTGTTTTTACACTGTCGTTAGCATTTGTAGCAACTGTTTTTACAGACTCTGAAGAGTTGTTAGATACAGATTTTACTGAAGATGCAGAGTCGTTAGATACTGTTTTCACTGAAGATGCAGAGTCGTTTGACACTGTACTCATTGTATTGTTTACATCTGCAGAAACATGTTTTACAGAAGCTGTTATGTCATTAGATACTGTTTTTACAGAAGTACTTGCATCAGCAGATACAGCCAAAGCAGAATCTTTCATCTCTTTAGAAGCGATAGTTGCAGAATCTTTAAGGTCTTTTGTTGTGTTTGCCATAGCATCTTTAGTATCTGTAGATACAGAAACCACAGTGTCTCTAGAGTCAGTTGCATTTGCTACTTCTACAGTTTTGATATCGTCAGATACTTTTACTGTTGTGTCTTTACCATTTTTACTTACTGTAGTCACAGTTCTCTCAGCTGATTTAGTTGTTTCAACTGCACCATCTTTAAGACCTGTAAGTGTGTCTTTAGCATCTTTACTCATGCTAATCATTGTATCTTTCATGTCTTTTACCATAGAGTTCATATCAAAATCAGAGCTTGATTTTTCTACTGTTTTAGCTACCTCTTTAGTCTGTGCCACTGGTGCAGTCTCAGCATACGCGCCTGTCAATAATGCAGCCACTGCTACAGATGTTGTAATCATTTTTTTCATTGTTGAATCCCTTGTATTTTTTTGAATACGGAATATTAGCAAAAGAAATATAACAGATAACTTAAACTTATTAGACTGAGTACTTTATCTTATGTTATTCAAATACTAGACTATCAAAACCTTCATATTTTGAAAAAGAAAGTTGATACAAACTCGCTAGTAAATTTGGAGAAATTACACTCAATTCTTCAAAAACACTATTTTGTATA
The DNA here is from genome assembly GCA_027012955.1 of Sulfurovum sp. GTDB lineage: Bacteria > Campylobacterota > Campylobacteria > Campylobacterales > Sulfurovaceae > Sulfurovum. The sequence continues at coordinate 42,807 of JALUYL010000048.1, read as the reverse complement.
GATGTTTGTTCTAAAGTACTTATTACATCATCTAAAACCTTTGGCAAAGATTCACAAAGTAACTTAAATGCCATACGATCACCAGTGACAATTTCATAAAACTTGTCTATAGAGACACGTCTAATATATTCATGTTTACGAGACAGACCATCCAATGAAACCTGCCAAGGTATATTTTGACTCTTTTTAGCGATGATTTCTACTAACATACATCGATTTTGTGCATCATCAAGTAACATACCTTGCATTTTCATATAGGTTTTTTGTGAAGAGGAAGAATTCATTGTATTATGTTTATTTTTCATCTCTACATACATTTTTTCTTTTTTATTTATAAGATCAAAACCATAATCTGGCACTTCCCAATCACTATCAATATACTTAAAAATATTTTGATGAAAATAGCCAATATGATTGGTATTTGATTTATCCATCTGTCGGATAATTTCAAGTTCGATAGTCTCTTCCAAGCTTTTTCCATAAATTTTACTATCAAACGTAAGCTTTATAGGGTCAATCAAATTTTTATTAAACTTTTTCAAATCAATCGTAAAACGATATTTCTCCACGGTCTCTTTGACATGCGTAAATAAATCTTCATCACTGATAAAACCTAAATTATATTTTGGCATTTTCTAACTTTTCAATTTGATTGAGTGTGTTTATAAGTGAAATACCTAGTGCAAAAGCCAAATTTACAGGAACTGCATTGCCTATCTGCTTATATTGCTGTGTCATTGAACCTTCAAATATCCACTCATCAGGGAATGTTTGTATTCTCGCATATTCACGTACTTGAAACGGTCGTGTTTCTTCAGGATGACAACGTTCAGTTTGTTTCTGTGCGGGGGAACAAGTAAGCGTAAGACACGCTTCGTCCCATGATATACGCCTAGCAATACCTGTCTTTCCTCCACCCAAATAAAAACTTTTCATCATATACTCTTTTTGAAGCTTCAAAGGTAAATCTCTCCAGTAACCACCAGCAGGTATAAGGTCAAGTACTTTTTTCTTTTTTTCAGGATATTCTTGTCCTTGTGACAGAGGAACATCACAAGTAAAAAGTTCTCCTTTTTTGAGTGCATCTTTTAACGTGTATAACTTTTCACTGGCTTTGGGCCATTCAAATGTCACTTTAGAAGCATACTCTTTTTTAATACCCACAATAAACACTCTTTCGCGCTTTTGAGGGACATGATAATGAATCGCTTTAAGGACTCTAGGCTCTAAGACTTCATAGCCCATAGACTCAAAAACCTCAACCATCGTTTGTAAGGTACGCCCTTTATCGTGAGAAAAAAGGCCTTTTACATTTTCTGCTAAAAAGAGTTTAGGTTCACTCTCTTTAAGGGCACGTGCAAACTCATAAAAAAGTGTTCCACGGGTATCTTCCATCCCCATTTTTTTACCTGCATAAGAAAAGGTCTGACAAGGAAATCCCCCTGTAAGTACATCTACTTTTCCTTTGTAGGGTTTAAAATCAATCTCTCCTACATCACCATGTATTACATCCCAATGTGGTCTGTTTTTTTTGAGTGTTTGTGTCGCATAACGGTCAAAATCATTGAGTAAAAGATGATGTAAACCTGCTTTTTCCATGCCAAGAGCCATGCCACCTGCACCAGCAAAGAGTTCTATACTTTGGTATACACGTAAAGGTTGTATGAGTGATGAGAGATGATTTGATAATGCTATAGTAGATTGTGACTCACCCATTATTTTCCTTTGAAGTATATAGTGAAAGTATTATACACTCTTAGTGATTAGAAAGATAAAAATCTGTCATATTGTCATATTTTTATCTTTTAGAAGAACAAGACCCCTCTTCACAATAACTCTTTTTTAACACAAACTTATAGACCATATCTTTGATAAAAAGAATCAGACAAAAGACCCATAAGATATTCATAATAATATTCTCTTTGTAGTCTAGTCCAAAGCGTAACAGAGGCCACCCCAAGAGGATGATGTATTTCATGTAGTAGAAGAAAAGAATGCCTACACCGTAGATCTCTTTTATAAACTTAGGCATTAAAGTTTGGGGTACCGTCTGGCATATGTGTGGCATTTGCTTTTTGGGCTTCCAGTTCGGCTTCATACGCCATAATCTGCATACGTACTTCATTTATCTGCTCGGGAGTAACGTTATCTTCTGTTGACCATGCTACTTCAACTTCACCGCCATACTCTTCACCCATCATCTCTATTTTCTGAGCATATTCGTTGATGTCAAGGCAAATGACTCTTGCATTCTCTTCACTCTCTTCTTTCATAGCATCTGAGAGTTCTATGTACCAACGTCCTAAGGGGTTTGACTTTATAACAGACTCTATCACGACCATCTTACACGCCACCCATAAAGTCTTTTTTCTTTAAGTCACCATTGTACTTAATGTCACGGATATCTATATTTTCATCTGCCAGTACTTCTGGTACTGCATCTGCTGCATTTAACTCTTTAATGGCATCATCCAGCTCTTCCTGATAGGTTTGCATCATATCTGCAGCAAGTACACCTTTTGTTGTTTGAATATGTACGAGTTTTTTAATCTCCTCTTCTACACCTTGCCCCTCTACTGTGACTATCATCTTCCCTTTTTCTTTCTCTCCAAAATGATATTCACATACACCCGATGCTTCCAACTCTGCTTTCACCATATCATAATTTTCTGGTTTCACTTGTACTACTATGCTTGATATATTCATAATTTATTCCTCATATTTTATCTACACATTAAGGTAAAATTCTGTGTATTTTATATTTTGCATCATCATCCTCGAAGAGGACGCTTGCGTTTGCAAAGTATAAAATACACAGGAGTTTACCGATACACTAAAAATATACTATTCTTGTAATTTCCACATCATCACTACACTGTTATTGGCCGAAGCAAATACCGTATCTTCATCTTCAAATATTATACTATTTAATGTACTATGTTGCCCTTTAAGTTCTACTATTTTTGACTTATCGTTGCGATTATATACTGTAATGATATTCTCTTCATCCATGGTAAATGCCACCTTTTTTGCACTAGGACTAAGCCCTGTAGCATAGATGAAAAAGTCACTCGGTATATAACTTCCTTTTCCTGTATTGACATCATACAGTGCTGCTCGCCTGTCTTGTCCTGCAGCACTGACAGTATCTTTTTTAAAATCTACCATGTGTACGTTATCGAGATTTTGCCCCTGAAGCACCTTAAGCACTTTCCCTGTCAATACATCTACCACATTCAACACACCACTTTCACAAGCAAAAACCACTTGCTTCTTCGTTTCATTCAATGCAAAGTCAGAAAATTTAGATTCACTTAATTGTACTGTATAAAGCTCTTTATGATTTTCTAAATCATAAAGTCCTACTTCATTACTCAAATACCCAAACAGCAGATGTGTCGCATCAATAAATCGTACTTTAACTATCACTTTTTTGTCTTTAGAGGAGATGATTTGTGTGGTTTTGTCTGCTTCGTGTATCCATACATTGACATAGCCACCCTCTCCACTGTCACTAAGAAGTACATATTTACTCTCTATAGCATCTACAGAAAAAACTTTAGGAGGCATCAAATCACCCATAAAATCTTTTACTTTGGGTAAAGTAATCGTCTTTGTAAACTTTTTTTCTTTCAGGTCATACACTTTTAATGTACCATTGTCTGTGCCCATCACCAAAGTACCATTGTGTAAGACCATATCTTTTACACTGGCATTCACATCAAGCTGCCAAGCAGGGCTCAACACAGGTGTTGCGTACACACAAACAATGCTTAGCACTAAAGCTATCAAATATTTTATCATGCAAGAACACTCTCTACAATATCCAAAACCATTTTTTCAATCGCCTCATCCTCTAAATCGGTTTGAATACCATATAAATCTGTCTCCGAAAGGTAAAAAAGTACCACATCTTTATGGGCTTCGAGTTGTTTTATGAATGTAACCATCTTCTCTTCTCCCATAGCATCTTGCAAACGTTCAGTAATATAGACAAGATAATTATAATCTTCAGGATCAATCGCGTCAAATTCATCTGAGTCAACATCGTTAAAGTTTTTATCTACTACGACCAAGTAACGTACTTCATCTACCTCTTCCAAGAGATTAGAGAAGAGCTTTGGATACTGTGTTTTTAAATTCAAGAAAGTTCCTTTACTATCGTTGGTGTAAAATCTATGGCAAGTGTAGGGCATCTACCCAGACAAAATCCACAGCCTGTACACTTGTCCATGTCTATGACAGGGTTAAACATACCATTAAAGAGTATAGCATCATCAATGCAAGGTTCTTTACATGAAAAGCATATCACACCATTATGTGCCACACATCCCTCTGTACTTATGCGAAATGTAGCATTGAGTTTTTCAGCCGTATGCGTATGGTTCAAATTTAGGACATTGGGTTCACATGCATGGGCACACTCTTCACAAAAAGTACACCCACTTTTTACAAAGTTAAGCATAGGTATACCATCTGCCTGTATCATTATAATCTGTTCATCACAAGAAGTCACACATGCTTTACTTTCACACGTTACGCACTCACTCTGAAAAAGAGATTCGTTTAAGCCATAAGGAGGTCTCACCACTAAGGGTGAGTTTTCCTTATTTTGCTGTAAAGGTTTTTTTAGTGCTGTAAAAAAATTTCTACGTTCAACTTCACTAACCTTTTTTTGCACTATTCAACACCTTCATTCATAGCATCAGCCAAGTTTGAGTGTGCTTTAAATGTACTGTCACCAAAGTCTGGTTTAAATGTATTTGCCACATCTGTTTTTGTTTTAGATTGTGGGGCATGACATTGTGTACAGTTAAAACGACCTTGATACAAGCTATCAGATTTTTTTGCTTTGGCTAGCTTAATATCTGATGTATTTTGTATATCATAACCAAGTACTTCTCCACCCTTAACCACATAACCATCATTCATAGCAGTCAATGGTCTGTAGTTTGTAAAGTGTGTCACAGGGATAGGTGTTGCACCCATACTTTTTGCTACTTCAGGCAAGTGACATCCAAGACATTGATTGTTTTCTCTGGTAATTGGCAATAATCCATCCACAGAATGAGGAATCATCGGTGGCGCATCTTTATAGGCTCTTTCAAAGCGTTTTGCTTGTCCAGGAGCTGGTCGATCATAGTCTGTTTTAACCCCTGTAGTATCAGATTCATCTCCAAGTGCAGTCTTTCTAAGACCCAGTGCTTTTTCTGAAACTGTATTTCTATTTCCTAAATCTTCTTGCTCAATTCTCATCTCATCTGAAGCATCTGCATTAAGGTCAATATACGATCCCCCTGCAGCGGCTACTGCAGCGGCAGCGGCATGTGTGGTTGCTTTTTCTGTTTGGGTACCATGTTCGATTTTCATCAGTAAAGAGAGTGCCTCTATATCTGATTCTTTCAAATCTTTCACTTGGTTCACCATAACTTGCTTCATCGCACCACCATACGTACCTGCTTTGTAGCCTTTAAGTGCTTTCACGATATCTTTGAGTGGCATATCTTTGACTATCTTCGATTTACCCAATGCTGCTTTTTCAAAATACTGCCCATGACATCCTGCACAGGCAGCAGTACCTACAGCATACGCACTTGTTGAAGCGAGTAATGCCCCAATTGCTACGGTTTTTACTATTTTTTTCATCTATTTCCTCCTATAATTTTTGTTAACGACTCTGTTTCGTAAAACTTCTAATTCCAAATTCCAATGCATCATCATTGCACACATCTACACATCTACCACAGTTGGTACATTCACCGTCACTTACAGCAATGCTTGACTTGTTTATCATATGTAAGACCTGATTTTCTGGACACACGACTTTACAATCCATACAGTTAGTACAGTTCTCATGGTTATGCTTTACTTTCACAAGGCTTTGACTTCCTATCACAGAGTATGCAGCACCAAGAGGACACAAATGTCCACACCATCCATTCTTCACTCCAAAGAGGTCAAAAAGGAAAATGGCAAGGACAACTGCCCCACCCATACCAAAACCAAAGACTATCCCTCTTTGCATGATGGTAATAGGAGAAAACACTTCAAACGCTGCCACACCTACAAGTGCTGAGACAATAAGACCTACTACCATAAGCCAATACCTAGCACTTCGTTTTAAAAAACGGTAATTGACCTCTTCTTTGTCAAGGTTCAATGTACGTCTAAGCCAGTTTGCCAAGTCTGTCACCATGTTGATAGGACAAACCCATGAACAAAATGCACGACCACCTACCACAAAATAAAACAGTGTGATAATCACTGCACCTAAAAGTACATCCGAACCTAAAACAAACCCTGTTGCGAGTACCTGCAAGGTATTGTACGGATCTGCCAGAGGGATAATACCAAAGAGCATAGAAGTACCAAAGGTGCCTTCTAAGATATGCCAACCATAGGCATTTGCAGCAAAATAAAGAAACAAAATTCCACTCTGTGTTGTCCGTCTAAGGAGTAGATACTTCATATTTTTCATTAGTACTCTACCTCCATATTGAGATAGTCAGAAGGCGATTTTTCACTTCGCTCTGTCTGTGTATGTATCGCTTTTGCATTGCCTACACGTTCTTGGTCCTTTGCATCCCAACCTTTGACGTAATGGTCACCTACTTTACCTTTGGCAACCGCATTTGGCAACACGAAAATCGCTGGTTTTTCAGTCACACATGCTTTTTCACAAAGACCACAGCCAGTACATGCATCATCATGTACTATCGGTAACAAATAGGCATGCTTACCTGTTCTCTCATTTTTTTGATACTCAATCGTAATCGCACTATCTAACAATGGACACGCTCTATAACAAGCATCACACTGTATACCCCAAAAAGAGATACATGACTCTTTGTGTACTACGGCCAAGCCCATAGATGCTTTATTAATGTCTAGCTCTTTCTTTTCATTGAGCAAACTAGGCATATCTAAAGCTCCCGATGGGCATACAGGCACACAAGGGATATCTTCACACATATAACAAGGTACTTCAAGAGGTACAAAATAAGGGGTACCAATGAGTAAGGAGTCGCCTCCTTTTGCCATTTTTAGCGTACCTTCACGTTGTTCTCCTGTTTGTGTATCTCTATTGGTTTCTCTATTGACACAAGCCTCTGCACATAGCCCACACTTGATACATGCCCTTAAAAAATCTTTTTCGCTCAATGCACCAGGAGGTCTGAGTACCAAAGGTGATGCTTTGACACTGTCCGTATATCCACTCCACAACATTCCACCAAGTGCAGCAAGCCCTACGCTTTGTAAGGTTGTCGCCATAAAGTTTCTTCTGCCGTCAGAGTGTGCCATATCTGTTATGCCTTAGTGAGTTTGACTGCACATTTTTTGTAGTCAGTTTGTTTAGACATGGGACATGTCGCATCAAGACATACTTTGTTGATAAAGACTTTTTCATCAAACCAAGGTACAAATACAAGTCCTTGTGGTGGTCTGTTACGTCCACGTGTCTCCACTCTTGCTTTGACTTTACCACGACGTGAATCTATCCAAATCAAACTACCTTGCTTGAAGCCTTTTGCTTTGGCATCTTTTGGATTCATGTAACAGAGTGCTTCAGGAACAGCCCTGAAGAGTTCAGGAACTCTCATCGTCATCGTACCTGAGTGCCAATGTTCTAGTACACGCCCTGTACAGAGCCATGTATCGTACTCTTTATCTGGTGTTTCAGGTGGCTCCATGTATGGTCTTGCATAGATTTTGGCTTTATTTTTAAGTGACTTTTTGTTTTTGTCTTTAATACCTTTAAGATCACCCTGTGCCAATGCCTTAGCCAATGGTCCATAGAACGCAAAGTCTTTTAAGCCAGCTTCTTTAGCTGCTTTTGCTGCATAGGGGTCATACTTGACATTAAATCTCCAATGCGTCTCTTTACCATCAACAACCGGCCACTTGAGTCCTCTTACTTTATGGTACACATTAAATGGTGCGAGGTCATGTCCATGTCCTCTACCAAAACTTGCATACTCTTCAAAGAGATACTCATGGAGCATAAATCCATACCCCTTAAATACTTTACCATCTGAGCCTTTAACATTTCTACTGTCACCCAAACACTCTGAGTTGTCGTAACCTTGTTGAGGGAATTTCTTCATGTCTATCTTGTATGATTTTGCTTTTTTATTAGCAAAGAGGATGTCATACATTGTTGTATCTTCTGTATATCCCATTTTTAATGCATCTTTAATGACATCAGGTAATACTTTTTTATTTCTAAGTGTATATTTACCCCATAAATCTTTAACAGTAAAGCGTTTAGAAAGTTCAACCCACTGCCAGGTATCTGACATCGCGTCACCTATAGGAAGTACTTGTTGTCTCCAGTGCTGTGTACGACGTTCTGCATTTCCATAGGCACCCCATTTTTCATAAATCATCGCCGATGGAAGTACCAAATCCGATACTTTTGCTGAAATACCAGGGTATCCGTCAGAAGTAACGATAAAGTTATCCATCTCACGCGCTGCTTTTATCCAGTGAGAGGCTGACCCAGAATCTTGGTAAGCATTACATACATTAACCCATGCAAATTTAATGACACCATCTTCGATATCTCTATGAATTTTCATAATGTGTTGGTTACCTACAGGGTTCAGTGTACCCTCTGGAATTGACCATTTTTTCTCTGCTATTTTTCTATGCTTAGGGTTTTTTACCATCAAGTCAGCAGGAAGTCTGTGACAGAATGTTCCTACTTCTCTAGCCGTACCACACGCAGATGGTTGACCCGTAAGTGAGAATGCCCCAGAACCTGGTTTAGCTTGCTTATTCAACATAAAGTGTACATTGTATGAAAGTGTGTTAACCCATGTACCACGTGTATGTTGATTCATACCCATCGTCCAAAAACTTACCACTTTTCTGTTTTTCTCTATGTAGAGATCCGCCAGTTTTTGAAGTTTTTTCTTAAATGCTTCGATGTCCTCATTTTTATCACCTTTGGTTACCCTAGCAGTATACTCAAGTGTATATGGCTCTAAAGACTTTTTATACTCTTCAAAAGAGATTTCCCAGTGATTGAGCGTACCTGCTGTATTTTTCATAGTCTCACCAGCTTTGTAACCATACGGAGCCAATGCTGTTCCTTCATCTTCAGAAAGTACTTTAGACATCTCTTTGTTAATCGTTTGCATCTCAAGTGCAGAATACTTACCAGCTGAACCATCTGCATTGACTGGTGTGATAGATTTTTCACCTGCACGTCTCATACCATACCCAATGTTCGCAGGACCTGTTGCAAAGACCATATGCTCTTTCACAAAATCCCAATCGATAATTTTTTCTTTATCATCTCTCATAACGATTTCACGTGCAATATAATTCCACAATACCAAGTCAGTATTTGGGGTAAAGATAATCTCCATATCTGCCAAATCTGAACTTCTGGTTCGATATGTTGTGATATTGACTACTTTTACTTTGTCTGGGTTAGAGAGTTTTCTATCTGTGACCCTTGACCATAAAATAGGGTGCATCTCTGCCATGTTTGAACCCCATGAGATAATCGTATCTGTCAATTCAATATCATCATAACATCCTGATGGCTCATCAATACCAAAGGTTTGATAGAAACCAACAACCGCAGATGCCATACAGTGTCTTGCATTGGGGTCGATAGCATTAGAACGGAAACCTGCTTTCATCATTTTCTGTGCAGCGTACCCTTCCATAAGAGTGTACTGTCCAGAAGCAAAAATACCCACACCTTCAGGACCAGACGCCTTCAGTGCTTTTCTAATGTTAAGTTCCATCTCATCAAAGGCACGTTTCCAGCTTACTGCTTTAAACTTACCTTTTTTATCGAATTCACCTTTATCATTCATACGAAGCAGTGGTGTTTTAAGTCTGTCTGCCCCATACATAATCTTCGCATTAAAGTAACCCTTAATACAATTCAGTCCTCTATTTACTGGAGCTGCAGGATCACCTTTTACTGCAACGATTCTACCATTCTTCGTCGCAAGCATAATCCCACAACCAGTACCACAGAAACGACAAGCCGCCTTGTCCCATCTCCATTTAGATTCAGCTTGTTTTGCTGCTGCCTCAGCTTCTTGTGGGACAGTAATACCTACCGCACCTGCTGCTGCCACTGCTGCTGAATTTTTCAAAAAATCACGTCTATTTAATGACATTGTTCCTCCTTATTAAAATTAATATACATTTTAAGAATATCACGATAATCCTATACTATAATTGATGTATATCAATTATGCATGTATACAATCACGCTGATGAATAATCAAAGTATTTTGGTGGATAAATAATTCTATTTAACAGTCAAAAGTCAATAAATAAATTTGATGAAAAAGAAAGGAAAGGGGAGAATAGACTTCTTGCAAAACTCAAGGAAGTGAGAAGTCTAATATATTGAAGTCACTAACGCATAGAAAACTATGCGTTATGAATATTAAAATTTGTAATCAAGCATTACCCAATATTTTGTAGTGTCTACTTTAAAAGTATCTGCATTATAAAATGACGCTTTTAGGAGTCCAGAAAGCCCTTTCACTGCTGAAATTTTATTTTTATAAAGTACATCTATCTCTGTACCATAATTTATACTTCCTCTGTCACTAGAGAAATCATGGTAGACTATTTTAGCTACACCAAAACCTTTTGCTTTGTACCCTATCATACCATTCACATCTACAAGACCGTTAGTTGGTGTCCCTAAGAACATGTCAGCCCAACCATTTTGCCCATGGAGTGTCGCAAGAGGTGTACTAAAGGCAGCATTACCACCATTCCCAGCACCTAAAACTTCATATCTTACACCTGCTAAAAAACCACTCATATTAAGCGTAGCTTCAATGTTATAATACTCAGCATCTGCTGTCTTATTAGTGGTTAGTTTATTAAATGTTGGGTCAGTCTGTTTTGCATACTCTGCACGATAAGACAACCCTGTACCTCCACCCAATGCAAACTTACCAGTCGCTGCGATACCATACGTATCATGTACATCCTCTATCATGTAATCATATGCAGTAAGCGCAAAGGCATCATTTATTTTATATGTTGCATGGAGTAAAACTGTTCCTGTATCAAAGCCTGAAGATTTAGGTGTGCCATTAGGAAGTACTGAGTCATTCGTAAAAATGGTATTCACATGCCATACATACGCTGCCATAAGAGAAAGCCCCTCGATGGAGTGGTTTGAAAATGCTACTGCATCATAGGTCTGAGGCATTTGTCTCCAGTTTACCGTACCAATGAAACGTTGATTGTCCAGGTTCACCCCTTGGCGTCCTGCTCTCAGTAAAGAGTCCGAAAAAGCATAATCGACATAGGCTTGAGTAATACGTGTTTGAGAAGGGTCTGCCACTACATTGTAGACACCTCTATCAGAATCACTGGCAGATAAATCCCAATAATTACCAGAACCAGCTACATTAATGGCTTCCAAATAGACAGATAAACCATTTACATTCAATAAATCTGCACTGACCCCCAACATAAGTCTATTGGTAAAGGCACTTGCATTACCTGTTGCATTATTTGTATTGACATACTCATAACGAGGACGCAACTCTCCATGTGCCTGCACATTTGAAAGAAAAGAAAATGACTCTGTTATAGGGGCAAGTGCCGTCTCTTCCACGGGGTTAATCTCTCCTCCTGCAAAAATTATTTGTGAACTTACCACTGAGAGTAAGAGTGCTTTTTTGAAAACTTTAGATTGAGTGAATGACATTTTTCCTCCTTAACTATTGGAAATCATATACATTATCAGCATAACACTATCAAAAATAGGATTCATTGATATATATCAAAAAAATATATGATTTTAATTATTTAAATATATTTATGAAAAAATAGAAATAATTGACGAAGAAAATTGTTTATTTATAGCGACAATATGTTCAATAGAATTGATGTTACTTTTGCATGGTATTGGTTTCAATGACATATCGTAAGGCTTCTTCATCCAAGATAGTCACTACATGTTCATCTATCTTAATCACTTCTTCTTTTTTAAACTTAGTCAAGATGCGCGAGAGTGTTTCGGGTGTCATGTTTAGCATGTAGGCTATTTCATTATTTTTAAGACGTTCAAAGATACTGGGGTTAGTATAGAGGATGTCTGCTATCTTTGCTTCTGTAGAGTAGATGGTTTCTTTATGCAGCAGTGTAGCCAAAAGTTTCATACGTTTAGAGAGTGCTTTTACCAAAGAAGACGAAAACTGTATATCATTCAGACAATCACGAAATTTATTAAGAGGGAGTAAGCCTATGTGTCCATCAGTTAAGAGTTCGCAGGTTGCAGGAAAAGGTATATTTTCAAATGCCACAAAAAGTGCTATGGCTTCGGGAGCTTGAAAGTTATGCATATGTATTTGGTTGCCCTTGGGCGCTGTTTTATAGAGTCTTACGGAGCCATCGAGTAAGATGTAAAGGTACTCACTCTCATCGCCTTCATAAAAGACAATACTCTCTTTGTCATACTGGTGAATGTGGAGTTCTGACTGTAGTCGCGTCAACTGCTGGTCATTTAAGCCTGAGAAAAGTGGTAAATCTTTAATACAATACATATACGATATCCTTGATATAAATCAAGAAATTATAACATAGTCTTACAAAGTATTCTCACTCTTTATTATACCTCTAATAATGATGATATAAAAACATATGATATACGTCAATCAAAACTTTTTCCAAAAATCACGGCTAAAGAGTAAAAATACCGTATAAAATTCAAGCCTTCCTATAATCATCGCCATAGAGAGTACCATTTTATCTGCATCGCTAAAAAATGCATAATTCTCAGAAGGACCAGTGAGAGAAAATCCCGGACCTATATTTCCCACCGTTGCCACCGCAGTAGAGACAGCCGTCATAGCATCAAACCCTCTGGCAAAAAGGTAGAGTGTAATCAACATATTGGTCATGACAAAAAGCACGATAAACCCTGTGGTGGAGCTAATAGTTTGAGAGCTTGTTCTTTGTCCATCTATAAATACCCCCACAATCGCATTGGGGTGGAGTATCTTTTTAAACTGTAAAGTGATATTTTTAAACAAAACAATGTAACGTATGACTTTCACCCCACCTGCAGTTGAACCTGCATTCCCCCCTATAAGCATCGCTATAAAAATCACCGTAATAGCTACATGCCCCCACTGAGCATAATCGAGTGTGGCAAAACCTGTGGTGGTAAGTACTGAGGCTATCGTAAAGAAAGCGTGGGTAAAGGCATGAAATTGGTTATCTTTGTCTATGACAATATCTGCACTGCCAAGTAGCAAAGAGAGTATGATAAAAATACCCAAATACCAAAGCACTTCTTCTCGTTTGTATCCATCAAACCTACCAGAAGAAAAAAGTTTTAGGTGTGCAAGAAAGTTGATACCTGAAAGTATCATAAAAAATGTAGTTATCCAGACAATGAGACTAGAATGATAGTAACCCAAAGAGGCATTTTTCGTAGAAAATCCTCCTGTAGATATGGTGGAGAAGGCATGGTTAATCGCATCAAAAAAACTCATACCTGCTACTTTAAGCGCCACTGCATCCACAAGGGTAAAGAGTATATAAATGCCCCACAGTCTCATGGCAGTATCTTTCACTTTAGGGGTCATCTTTTCCATTTTAATCCCAGTGGATTCTGCTTTAAACAGGGTCATAGACCCACTTGGGTTAATGAGTGAGAACAACCCTACTCCTAAGACAATAATCCCCATACCGCCCAGCCAATGCATCAGGCTTCGTAGATAGAGTATGGACTTTGGTAAAGATTCTATATCAGAAAAGATGGTTGCACCTGTGGTAGTAAACCCACTGACTGATTCAAAAAAAGCATCAGCAAAGTTGGCTTCTGTGTAGAGCATAAGTGGTATGGTACCTGCCACACCTAAAAGTAACCAAATAAGATTGACAGAAAGAATACCACCCTTAATGCTGAGTTTCATCTTATGTTTTTTTAGCGACAAAAATACCAAAAGATTTAAAATAAACAAGCCTGTATCAAAGTAGAAAAAAAGCTTCATATTTTCATCATATATCAAACCTACCATGAGTACTGTTGTAAAAAATAGACTCAATGCCATACCAATCGTGGAGACAAATTTAAAAATATTTTTTAAAGCGTATATATCCACTGTTCTATCTCTTCTTTATTTTCACACATACCAAAAGTCACAATGCTGTCTCCCTGCATAAAACTTTCAATGGTATCGAGTGTATAATTTTTTTCTTCTCTCAACACAAGCACTGTCGCAATGTCTGCACTGATTTTATGAGGTGTTTTTCCTATCAACATAGAGTTCGCATATATTTTACGGATAAACAACAACCCTCTCCCTCCACAAAAATGTCTTTGTGTGATAATAGAACTCGATGATATCTTTTCTAAAATGGCATAATGTGCCCCTGCTTTACTCCCTCTCACAACAACGACCCCCATCTTATGCATGAGGTTGTAATAGTCTTTGTCATTGTTTACTGCGACAACTTTTTGTATGCCATGTTCTTTTGCTTCGATGCACTTCACTATATTTTTTTCATCATTTTGTGCTGCGGCAATGACCATATCTGCATTTTTAAGCCCCTCATCTTCAAAAAGGTGATGGTCTTCATGAGAAGAATTAATGATGGTTACTTTACCTTGTAGAAATGCTGAAGCCTCTTTACAGTAGTCTATATTTTTCTCAATCATTTTGATTTCTAATTTTTTATCCAATAACACTTTAGCAATCTTTTGTGCGAGCGTATTGGCACCAAATATCACAATCTTTTTTATCTTGGTAGGCATCTTTTTATCTAACTTTAACGAAAGTGCTTCTATCGCTTCAGGCGTACCAAAGAGATATACTAAATCATCATTTAACACTTCAGTATGTGACTCAGGCATAAAAAATGACTTTTCACGTTCTACCCCTACGATAGATACCTCATCATTATTGAGCATATCTACAGTATAAACGCTATCCTCTTCGTATTGCACACGAATCGAAATCAATTTATGTTTGGTTTGGTGAAAAGATTTAACGTTATTTGCTTTGGGAAATGCCAGAAGTGCCTTGACCTTGTTGGCTGTTGTAATGTCGGGAAATACTGCGTAGTCAATGGAGAGTTTTTCTAAAATATGACTGGTTAAAAACCCCTCATTTTTAAGTCGTATAATCTTTTTTTTCACTTCAACTGCATCTTCTATGATGAGTGTAGAGAGTAAATTTGCTTCATCCGAATCTGTCACTGCGATAAAAAGGTCAAGACTGTCTAATGTCAAAGATTGGTAATTTTTTGGATTTTCTATATCTCCATGTAATGTTAAGATGTCGATATCTTCATCTAGCTTGTTGAGCTTGTTGATATCTTTATCTATCACCATGACATTATGGGTATACGAGAGTGTTTGGGCAAGACTGTAACCGACAGTCCCTGCCCCTGCAATCATAATATTCATCTATTTGGCATCCTTTAAGAGATGTATCATTAAATGGTACTCTTTTCTCTCTTTAAGATGCGCTATATCACTTGCTATTTAATTTCTTTTTTTCACTTTGATAAATCCAAAACATCGGTAAGATAACCAATGTATGTAAAAATATTGTCAATGTCATTGGCCCTTGATTGAGCCATCCAAAAAAACTTGGAACAACATCTGTAAATGATTCAAATAACATATTTACTCCTTATGTAAATAAAGAGAGGACCATGCCTCTCCTCTTATATGCAGTAGTACTGCGTTTTCTTAATTCTCTGTTTGTCCAGCCTGTGCTTTACCAATGGTCAGCATATCCCAGACAAGATAGATAAACCCTACAAAGGTTACCACACCCATAATGGCTCTCCAAAGTTGCGCTTGAACGTACCAAGGCATATTTTGTGCAGTAAAGAACGCATTCCATCCTGCACCAAGTTCTGCCCTTTCGATGAGTACTTGTTCATATCCTGCAATCGTCAAGGCAATCGTCATTCCCATCACACCAAAGGCAATAAGGAAGACACCCATTTTAGACTTGAATGTTGCTTTCATAATCTTGATACCATAGGCATTTTGAATACCCATATACATCATTCCTACCAAGATAGTTGCATACGCTCCAAAGAATGCCAAGTGACCATGTGCCGCTGTAAACTGTGTACCATGCGTATAGATATTCACTTGAGGTAGCGTATGGAAGAATCCCCATATACCTGCACCCAAGAAGTTACCAAAGGCATTCAATACTATCCAAGACATCGCTGGACCATTTTTCATAATAGATCCTGTTTCACCTCTTGCATGTGCAGCACCTTGCTCTTTACCCCAGTCATAGAGTACGTGAACAAACATTGCTACCAATGGTACTGGTTCTAGTGCAGAGAACAGTGCCCCAATTTCCCACCAATACTCAGGTGTTCCAATCCAGAAATAGTGGTGACCTAGACCTAAAATACCTGATCCAAAAAGCATCAATACTTCAATCCACAACCACATTTCAACGATTTCACGTTTAGCACCAATAATTTTAATCAGTGCATACGCTGCTAATGCACCCACAAATACTTCCCATGTTGCTTCAACCCAAAGGTGTATTACCCACCACCACCAGTACTGATCCATGGAGATATTGTCTGTAAAGAACATACCTGCAAGGTAAAGACCCGCAAGTGCCATAAGGTCAGCCACAAGTACCTGCATCACACCTGTTTTGACTTTGGCTTTCATAAACGTAGCAAAAACATTCCAATAAAATGTCAATACTACAACTACAATGCCGATATCTGCCCAACGTGGTGCTTCAAGATACTCTCTACCTTCGTTGATAAGCCAGATTGATGACTCTGTACCTGGACCTACTTGCACAAGAATAAACACAAGTACCACCACAGTTACTGCTGCGGTCAGTACCCAAAACGCGAGTTTTCCAAGTCCAATGTTTACTGTTTCAACCCCAGTTTCATCTGGCATTAAAAAATACACTGAACCTATCATGGCATAGAGCATCCACACAACCAAGGCATTGATGTGTACCATTCTCGCTACAGAGAAATCAAGTACTTCAAATAAGAAACCTGGAAAAATAAACTGAAACGCTGCCACAAGTCCGAAAAGTAGTTGTGCACCAAAGAGTATCATCGCTACTCTAAAATACATCATCCCCAGTTCTTTTGACTTATTACCTTCAAAGTGATTTGTTTTAATACTAGTGAGCATTTGAGCCTCCTGTTTTGAATTGATTCACAGTTTTTGAGAAGTTTCTAGGGAAACCATTGGTATCAATGCTACTCATATGTTTGAGAAATGCTACCAATCCCTTTGCTTCTTCTGCTGTGATACCAAGATTTGGCATTTTTCGTGTATGAACACCACTCTTAGCTGGATGTTGCAAAAAGTAAGCTATACCCTCTTCTTTTGTTTTCTGCCCAAAGTACATAAACTTTTCCCAATTAGGATCCAGCCATGCCTTGGTAAGATCTGGCGCATAATATGCACCATTACCTAAAAGCGTATGACAATCCATACAGTTCTTTGCCTGAGAAGTCAGTTTACCGAGATGCAGCAATGCAGCTGCATCTTTTTCACTCCACTCTTTTCCAAAAAATAGTTCTTTTTCACCAATTGTTGGCACCTCATGTCCTCTTTTTGCATCCATTGCATAACCAATTTTATAATTGATGACCGTAGGTGCGGGGACTCTTCTTGTCTCTTTTTTTTCAGCCACTGCCTTTTGTAAATCAGCATCTGTTCCCATACTAATCTGCCCTACAGAATCAAATGTAAGCCAAACTAGCAATATAGCTGCAAACCCAGTTACCCAAGCCGCAGAACGACGCCAAAACGAAATGCTCGACCAAACTGAAACATTTTTATTTGCCATGTGTATTCCCTCCTATTTATTATTTATTGACGTTTTTTGAGCAAAGCCCAAAAAACTACGCTGACGCTGAGTCACACCTGAAGGTATACTCTTCGATAACTTCAGCAGTTGGCTCATACGACTGGTCGCATTTTATATCTTCTATCATATCATCACTATCACCATATCTTCGTTCTGCCTCATCTACTAAATGAAAGTAAAGATGTGGCACAAAAAGATAGATTACCATCGTAACCATGAGGACTTTCATCGTAAAGTGGTTACTCTGGATAAGCACAGCAAAGTCATACAAGAAGTATGTTTGTAATACCCAAAATAGATATCCAACAGTCATCCATTTTTTGGAAAAATAACCCATTTTGGAGAGTGTAATAACTGCTGCATATCCCACTCCAAATACCAGTACTAATGTTGATTCGACAAAGATAGGTAAGAATTGATCTAACGCTATCTCTGGTCTTACTATCAACGTATCCATTTTGGCTCCTGTTAAATGTCTATTTGCAAAAGAATATCCATAAGGACTCCTAGGGCATAAGAGTATTATCGCTTGTTTGGGAAGTAGATAGCTTGATTTGTATCAAGGAAAGGAGAAATAATGTATAACAAAAGTTACAATTGAGATAGTTGGCAAAGATGCATTATTTTACAATACATCTTGCGATAAAAAAAGGTCTGCTAAAATTAGGAGAAATAAAGTTATTATCTTTGAGCAACCATTCGTTGGATTTTTGGATCAAAACAGTTTGTGCGACTTTTCGTGTTGCTCTACTTTCACAAATAATTATCTTATCTTGGTCAAATGCAGAAGCAACTTCGGTCATACGATTGCTAGTGATCGTATAATGTGCAGCAACCATCACGGCAATGACGGAAGAGACCCAAAATAAGCCTTTTTTCACAGCACCTTTAGACATAAAAGGTCTAGTCGTTACAAACAGTGTAATAAGCAGTGCAAAAGCACCTAATATAAGATAGGCACCTTCCAAATAAAAAAAGTTATACATGTTTCCACCTTTTAGCAAGATTTTTGTGTTAATGACAAATCATACCATAGATATTTGGGTTTAGCTGTTGATATTCATCAAGTGTTTATAGGTTAAAAAATTCTATACTACTTGAAAATATAAGGTTATACTATGCAATCTCTAAGAAAATATCTTCCCTTCGCACTCTTTGCCGCTTTTTTTGGTTTGGCTATTTTGGCATTTATCTCAAGTAAGCCTACTGCGAAAAATGAACGTATCTATAAAGCGGTGCAAAAGTATAGTCCTTACTATCTTGATAAACGTCTAGGTGGGCTTACCATTAAAAGTAAAGAAGATAAAAAGTTTGAAGAAAAGCCAACCAATATGACCGTTTTCAAAGAGTTTGAAAGACTCGAACGTACATGGGGAAAACAACATTTAAATGTTGAGAACAATACACTCATCATACATGACAACAATGGGTCGACACAGGCAAGTATCCCTCTTCAGACAGACAAAGAACTCACCTTTATTCATAGCTATTATGCGGTACATTAAAATTGCTTAACCTAGTACTCACCCTTGTTTTTGCCATTGTTATGCTTGTATTTATGGCATTCCCTGCCATGAAAATTGTAGAGGGCATAGAAAAGTTTATGCCACTTTCAAACAAATGGCGCAATATCATGGTTGTCTCAGTGACTATCTTACTTTCACTTCTCATTGGTCTCTTCTTACGTTTCGCATAACCAACTATTCAAGGGAATCTCTAAGATAGGTGATACCCACGCAAATGTAAGGTTGTGCAAGAGATTTATGAGTCCTAGCCATAGCTAAGACGAAGTAAATATCTTGTGCAAGATTGCGTTTGCAAAGCCCACCCTTCGGGCAGCACTAGCTTTCGCCTATGCGTTGTTACTCTTTTTCACCTTAGCTACGGCTAGGGTTTCAAAAGAGTGCCTAGCCTAGACAAAAGCTAGAGATGTTGTGGGTATCACCTATCTTAGAGCTTCCCTTAACAACTTTTTAGATAAAATAATCCATTAAATTTGCTAAGCTTATAGCTTAGCTCGGAGTATAACACATGGATAAAGTAAAATATATTTGGATGGATGGTGAACTTACACCTTGGGACGATGCGAAAGTACACGTTCTTACACACACGCTACATTATGGTAATGGTGCCATAGAAGGCACCAAAGCCTACAAAACAGTAGATGGAAGATGTGCCATTTTTAAACTACCTGAGCACACACAAAGACTACTCAACTCATCTAAAATGACACTGATGGATGTACCTTACACCATAGAAGAACTTAACGCTGCACAAGTCAAACTACTTCAGGAAAATGAACTCTTTAATGGTGCATACATCAGACCACTTGTATATCTTGGCTATGGTGTGATGGGTCTCTACCATAAAGAGTGTCCTGTACAAGTTTCTATTTCTGCATGGGAATGGGGAGCGTATCTTGGTGAAGAGGGTCTTAAAAAAGGTATCCGTCTTAAAATTTCTTCTATGACACGTACCCCAAACACTTCAGGCATGGGTAAAGCCAAAGCTGTAGCAAACTACCTTAACTCACAAATGGCTAAATATGAAGCAGTGGAAGCTGGGTATGACGAAGCACTTTTACGTGATGACCAAGGCTACATCGCTGAAGCAAGTGGCGCATGTTTCTTCATGGTAAGAGACGGTAAACTCATCTCTCCACCATCGGACAATACACTAGAGTCCATCACGCAACAAACCGTTATAGATTTGGCTGGAGACATGGGCATAGAAGTCATTAGAAAACGTATCTCACGTGAAGAAACATACATCGCAGATGAGTGTTTCTTGACTGGTACTGCCGCAGAAGTAACCCCTGTACGTGAGATAGATGCAAGGGTTATAGGTGCAGGCTCACGTGGACCTATCACTGAGAGACTACAGACAGCTTATTTTGATGTCGTGGCAGGTAAAAACCCTGACTACATCCAACACTTAACCTATATCAACTAAGGAACTTTAATGCCCGCAGATATGAACGACTATTTTAAAAAGAAAAAAACAAGCAACAATATGAATAATAATTCAAATAACAACGGTGGAGGGAATGATTTTAATAACCCTCTTGGTAACATGGGCAAAGGTGCACCATTTATTATCATCCTTGTGGTGATAGTTTTTGCACTTATTGCATTTAAACCTTTTACCATCATTAACTCTGGGGAAGTAGGGATTAAAATCAACACTGGTAAATTTGAAGAGAAACCACTTAAGGCTGGGCTTCACTTTTTCATCCCTGTACTTCAAAAAATTATCCCTGTAAACACACGTATCAGACTCATTACTTACTCTAACATAAATACAGGTGCTTTAGGTGATAACTACAGAGGTTTTGAAGGTGGATTACGTAGAAACCCTGCCATTACAGTACTAGATAAAAGAGGTCTTACCGTAAATATCGACATCGCTGTGCAGTATAGACTGAAACCTGAGTCAGCACCAGCAACCATAGAAAAATGGGGTTCAAGCTGGGAAGAGAAAATCATTAACTCTAAAGTAAGAGAAGTAGTACGTGATGTTGTAGGCCAATACACAGCAGAACAACTCCCAGAAATGCGTAACCAAATTGCAGCTGCAATTGAAGTCAAAGTTAAAGAGAGTGTTGATTCACTTCCCAACAAACCTGTTGTACTTGAGTCTGTAGAACTGAGAACCATTAACCTACCGCCAAAAATTAAAGACCAAATTGAAAAAGTACAAATTGCAAAACAAGATGTAACCATTGCCGTACAAGAAAAAGCAAAAGCCATAGAGCAAGCACTTAGAGCCGCTGAAGTAGCAAAAGGTGTAGCACAAAAAAACCGTATTGAGGCACAAGGTGAGGCAGACAAGATTCGTATCGAAGCCGAATCTCAAGCAAAAGCAAATAAGCTTATCTCTAACTCACTCACAGAGCAACTTCTGCAACTAGAACAGATTAAGACACAAGGTAAGTTCAATGAAGCCCTTAAAGTCAACAAAGACGCACAAATATTCCTAACACCTGGTGGTGCGGTACCTAACATTTGGGTAGATGCCAAAGGTAAACAACAACGTTTAATGGGACAACAGTAGTCCCGTAGGGTGTTGTCCCTGACAACACCAACTCTAACCTCAATAATTTAACGGTGTTGTGAGGGCACAACACCCTACACATGGAGAAACCATCATGAACATCGACTGGAACAAAAATCCCCTCATCCCTGCCATTGCACAAGACAATGAAACCAATGAAATACTTATGCTTGCCTACATGAATAAAGAGGCTTACACTCTCACATTGGAAACTGGGTATGCACACTACTTCAGCCGTAGCAAACAACGTATCTGGAAAAAAGGTGAAAGCTCTAATCATACCCAAGAAGTGAAAGATGTACTGCTTGACTGCGATGCCGACACGGTCATACTCAAAATCAAACAAAATGGTGTTGCCTGTCATACAGGACGTAAAAGCTGTTTCTTTACCTCTGTCATACAAGATAAAATCATCCTTGACAAAGAGGTAGATACCGATGCTATCTATGGTGTGGTTGATACTCTTTATCATACCATACTTGAACGCAAAAATGCACCAACGGAACAAAAATCATGGACGAAAAAACTCTTAGATGACAAAGCACTCATGCTAAGTAAAATTCGTGAAGAGGCAGAGGAAGTCTGTGTCGCTATAGATGAGGAGAGTGATGAACAAGTCATCTACGAATCTGCTGACCTTCTCTACCATACACTAGTAGGTTTAGGGTACAGAGATATCTCACCAGATAGAGTCAAACAAGAGTTAGCAAGAAGATTTGGAATGTCTGGGATTACAGAAAAAGAGAGTCGTACTAAAAAATAACATTTATACTATGTGTTTACCGATTGGTAAACACACAACCTGATTTAACACCCTCCAGCACAACCTGGAGTGTCTGCATTTCCACCAGCGAAATACTTTCCATCAAAACTTACCAATGAATACTGTCTATCCTCACCCAAAGACGCTTTAAGTCCTTCTATCGATAAAAATCCAAGTGAATCTGCACCCATATTAGCAGCTATCTCTTCTGGTGTAAATTTCGTAGAGATGAGCTCATCTTTTGTTGGTGTATCTATCCCGTAACGACAAGGAAACTTTA
The DNA here is from genome assembly GCA_027012955.1 of Sulfurovum sp. GTDB lineage: Bacteria > Campylobacterota > Campylobacteria > Campylobacterales > Sulfurovaceae > Sulfurovum. The sequence goes on along the minus strand of JALUYL010000048.1, from coordinate 19,871 downwards.
TCTCAGGTGCAGCGATACGCATATGTACCTCTTTTGCTCCTGCCTCTTTAAGCATACGTACTATCTGCTTTGATGTTGTACCACGTACAAGAGAGTCATCAATAATAGCAACTCTTTTACCTTTAATAAGATGCTTTACAGGAGAAAGCTTTAGTTTCACTTTTAAATCACGTATCTCTTGGGTTGGCTCAATGAAGGTACGCCCCACATAATGATTACGTACGATACCCATCTCAAAAGGTACACCAAGCCCATCAGCATAGCCTTTAGCTGCTGCCACACCAGAGTCTGGCACAGGTAGCACAAGGTCAACGTTACAAGGAACCTCTTTTGCCAACTTTTTACCCATTTCCAAACGCATTTCATAGACATTTTTACCATCGATGATAGAGTCTGGTCGAGCAAAATAGATATATTCAAATGCACAGGGATGATAGTCTGGTTCAAATATCATTTGTGATGATGGTTCTTTGCCTTCTTCAAAAATAAGCATTTCACCTGGTTTCACATCACGTACAAACTCTGCACCTACAAGGTCAAAAGCACAAGTCTCCGAAGCTACGATGTATCCACCATCTTTTAACTTACCAAGGCTGAGAGGACGAATACCAAAACGGTCACGTATGACAAACATTTTAGAACGACTCTGAATCGCTAGACAGTATGCCCCTTCTATCTTGGTTAGCATATCTTTAATGCGATCTTCCAAAGAGTCTTTTTGCGATTTGGCAATCAGATGGATAATATTTTCCGTATCCATATCTGTCTGAAAAATAGCCCCTTTGCCTATGAGTTCATTACGTACTTCTAGTTTATTCACAAGGTTACCATTATGTACTACAGAAATTTCACCCAGTTTGTATTTGGCAAATACGGGTTGAGCATCACCTGCAGATTCACTCCCTGCTGTGGAGTAACGGTTGTGCCCCACCGCACATCCACCATCTAAACTGTCGAGTGTAGTTTGAGAAAATACATCTGCAACCATTCCTCTTTTTTTATAAAGCTTAATCTTCTCACCGTTTGCTACAGAGATACCAGTAGCCTCTTGCCCACGATGTTGCATAGAGAAAAGCGAATAATACGCTACTGTTGAAGCTTTTTTTGCTCCATAAACTCCGACGATTGCACACATATTATATTCCTAAACAGTCATTGATAGAGTAAAGTCCACTCTCTTGGTTGACTAACCATTTTGCTGCTCTTATAGCACCTTTAGAGAATGTCTCTCTACTTGTAGCGGTATGGTTAAGCTCTAAAAACTCACCATCATTGTAAAACCCAACTGTATGACGTCCCACGATGTCACCACCACGTAATGCCATTACAGCTATCTCATCTTTGGTTCTAGCACCTATCTGACCATCTCTGCCAGATACTCGTACTTTATCTAAATCCAGTCCTCTTCCTTTAGCGGCAAATTCACCTAAAGTAAGTGCTGTACCACTTGGTGCATCTACTTTATGCTTATGGTGCTGCTCCACAATTTCGATGTCAAAGTCCTCTAAAGTTGCAGATACTTTTTCAACCAGTTGTTTAAGCAGTGCAATCCCTGCAGACATATTTGATGCATAAAGCACTGGCATCTTTTTTGATGCCTCTGCCATGAGGTTTTGCTGATGTTCAGTAAACCCTGTGGTTGCTATCACCAAAGGTGTTGGGTTTTCAAGTGTGGCTTCACACAGTGCTTGTGTTGCTGCGGGGGCTGAAAAGTCTATAACGATGTCACAGTTTTCCAAAAGTACTTTCATACTATTTGTCACAAGTACATCACTCGGTAAATCTCTTTTTATCTCATCAAATACATGTACTGCACTTAAAGGCAAGACATCATCATGTAACAAAGCATCTATAAGAAGATTACCCACCCTACCTGTACTACCGACTATTCCGACTTTAGCCATTATTGTTGCTCCTGAATATATGAAATTACTTGTAGTGCTGCGATGGAGCCATCTCCAGCAGCCGATACCACCTGTTTTGGTGCTTCTATACGTATGTCACCGGCTGCAAAAAGCCCAGGTACAGATGTTTTCATGGAAAGATCAACAATCATTTGCCCCCAGTCATTCATCTTGCAGATGAACGCGCCATTTTCATCTTTGAGCACTTCATTACGCACATTATGTCCGACAAATACAAAAAGTCCAGTGTTTGCCATGTCTGTAATCGCATCTGTTTTTGTATTTTTTATCTTCACACCTTGAAGTCCCATAGCATCACCATACGCCTCTTCTATCACAGAGTCTGTGACTAGATGTATATTCTCTTTTCTCATCACTCTATCTAGCGTCGGAGGGGCTGCTCTAAACTCATCACGTCTGTGTACCACATACACATCTGAACAGATATTTGAAAGGAAAAATGCTTCTTCAAGTGCAGTATCCCCACCACCTAGTACAGTGACTGGTTTGTCTTTATAAAAGAATCCATCACAAGTTGCACAAGTGCTGACACCTTTTCCAAAAAATGTATCTTCACCGTTAAAGCCTGCGCGTTTTGGTGTAGAACCGGTACAGACGATGACTGTCATCGCTTCTACTGTATCTCCACCTTCAAGTGTCACAGTAAAATGTTCACCCGTCTTGGCTACATTTTCCACTTTTTTCATCTCGTGCTTTAGACCAAAGTGGAAACACTGTTTTTGCCAAGTATCCATAAAGTCCATACCTGTTTTGTCGTGTTCAAAAAACCCTGGATAGTTCTCTATCTCAGAACTCTGTGTAATCTGCCCCCCAGGCATACCCATCTCAAACATGGTAACATTTTGCAGTCCACCACGTGTTGCATAAAGCCCTGCTGTTAAGCCCGCTGGTCCACCACCGATAATCGCACAATCTAACATTTTAAATCCTTAAAAGAGAAATGTAAATAATTAACCAAATTATACACTAGACTTCTTGTATAAGCCTAACTTGGTTAATAATTTATTTTTTGAGTATATTGAGAGTTAGTGTAAAAGAGGTGTAGCAAAGAGGGGAAATCCCTCTTTAAACGCATAACTTATAGTATTGCGTTGATTTTTTCAGCAAATGCATCTTTAGAAGCTGCACCAACCATTTGGTCTACCATTTCACCATCTTTGAAGAAAAGAATAGCAGGGATAGATCTGATACCATATTTAACTGCGATATCTTGTTGCTCATCTGTGTTTACTTTACAGATAGTTGCTTTACCGTCAAAATCTTCAGCCAATTCTTCGATAACTGGAGCAATCATTCTACAAGGTCCACACCATGGAGCCCAGAAGTCTACCATTGTTACGCCTTCAGCGATTGTTGCATCAAAATTGTCATTTGTTAATTCTACATATTTTGCCATATTTAATTCCTTTGTGTTGTGATTTCAAAAATTATAGCGTAATTTCATTATAAAAGTATTGTCGTTACTTATATTTTTTATAATATCCATAAAGTTGTGTAGTATCTGTGTATTATTCAGACTAAATAACTCTTAATTAAAGTCTTTCTAATGTTATTTCAGGAAACTCGGAAGAGCGTGTATTTTCTATAGCATCTGTTTTTTTCCCTTTAACCGTATAGACAAAAGATATTTTAGGCTTATCTGTACTATTTTCATTGGCTCTATGCAGCAAAAGAGAGTGAAACAACACGACATCCCCTTTGTGTAAATCAGTCGAAACTTTTGTAGCTATGATTTTTTTATTCTCTTCTTTTATTTCTGAAAAATACTCTTTATCATCAAACTGCTCTGGGGAAAACTTCATGGTGTGACTACCTGGAATAAACTCTAAGACCCCATTCTCCATATGTTCATCATCCAGAGCCAACCATACACTGACCAAGTTGTCATCACTGTATCGCCAATAACGTCTGTCTTGATGCCAAGCTGTAGCCGTACTGTAAAAAGGCATCTTCGTCATAATGGAGTTATGGTGCGCCGTAGTTATGACCACTTGGTCGTCTAGTACTTGTTGCAAAATAGGACGAATTTTTATATTTTCCATCCATGCCTTAAACAGAGCATCACGGTCATACACCTGACGTAATCTACGCACAATAATATGCTCTTCTTTTGCATGAGAATTATAATCCGTCACAGAAGTACGATACTCTTTATCTCTACTGTCATAGCCTATCTCTGTCTCTATGGGTTCTATCTTGGCATCGAGGTGTATCTGTGCCATTCTTAAGATATTATCACAACTTTTTGCATCTAAAAAATCACGCAAAACAATAAAACCATCTTTGTTAAATTGTGCCAATTGTTTAGCTGTAAGTTGCATGGAATACCTTAAAATAATTTAATAAGATTATAGCGTAACATTCTCTATAAATTCCACCTCATCACCACGTACTATCAAGGCATCTATACTAAAAGCCAAATCTAACTGTTTGACTTTTAAGTAGTACTGTGCAGAGTTGATGACTTTGCGAAGCTTCGCAGGTGTTACATTATACACAGGGTCAAAAGTATCAGACTTCCCACTCTTAACCTCTATAAAATGAAGCACATCCTCTTGCTGAGCGATGATGTCAATCTCGCCAAGTTTTCTGGCAAAGTAGTTACGCTCCAAAATCACAAAACCCTCTTGTTCTAAAAACTGTGTCGCAAGGGTCTCACTTTGGTCTCCGAAAAGTTTGGGAAGTTCACGCATCACGTATAAACCCCATCACTTTTTCATCTGTCTTTTTTGTCTCATTCACCAAAGTATCTAAAATATGAAACACCTCTTTAAACTTCTTGTCATTTTTGCGTTCGAGTTCTATGAGTTGTTTGGCTAAGGCATTATAGTGCAAAGTAAACTCTCTAAGTTTCGTAAAGGTACGCATAATCTCTATACTCACCTCGATGGCAACCTTGCTTTTGAGTACAGCTGAAAGCATATAGACACCATTTTCTGTAAAAGCATAAGGCATTTTTCTTCTACCCCCATGCTCTTCTAAACTTGATATCGCAAATTGCGACTTCAAGTTTTCATACTCATTTTTTGTCAATTGAAACATAAAATCATCTGGAAATCTTTCACTATTTCTTTTTACTTGTTCATTTAATCTTCTTGTCTCTACTTCATACAATTCTGCCAAATCTTCATCGAGCATTATCTGCTTACCACGAAGTGTATAGATTTTATGATGTATGGGTATTGTTAATTCATGCATAGCTACTCCATCTTTAAGGTCACAATTTGTGACCTTAGGTTTAGTATGTAAGTAGTATGGCACAAAAAAGGGGAAGAAGGTAAAAATATGTCATATTGTCATATTTTTACCTCGAATACTCATTTATTTTGGAGTAGTAGAATGATTATTAATGTAATTCTTTAATCATTGATTTAGGTGTAAATCGATAATTTGATGATTTTGCGTGACACGCGATACATCCAATTGATTTACCTTTTGCTACACGCCCAACCATTGGGATTATACCCATTTTATTAAAATATGTACCATCTGGTTTATACTTTACCCAAAACCAATCCTGATTGTCACTGTCATATCCACTCTCTCTTTTTGCCATCACGGTAATGGCTTTTAGATATTTTTGACGATCTGCTTTTACTTGCTCAACTGTCAATCCTTCACCTCTATAATTACGTTTAACAATCACTGTTTTCCCGTCAATTTTACCTTCAATGACCTCCAATATATTTCCATGGGGTTCTGTTCCCACATGCACTGAAGAGTTCACGCTATTAAAACCTTTATCTTCCATCTTCTGCCATAATTGATTACCATAAGCGATATCATCGTCTGTTCCAAAAACGATACCCATCATACTTTTCATAGGGGAACAGCCACTCATTAATACCACTGAGCCTGCCACTGCAAGTAGAGCTAATACTTTTCTAAAATCTTTCATTTTATTTCCTTTCAATTTAAAGATTAATGAAGTATACGCCCTTTTATGTGGAGTTAATGTGTAGAATTACTCTACTTTATTTTTAATTGGATTCTTAACCTCTACCCACAAGCCACTTCATCCCCAACAGGGATGATGTCTACTTTAATGGACTTAAAGCGTGCTGTCCAGATGAGTTCATCGGCTTCGTCTCCAAAGACTGCGTTGAGGCGGCTTTTTGCGTGGTGGAAGGTACAAAATAGTGTACGCGATTTGACTTTATTTGTAAATTTCACAGTAAGGGCTTCACTCTCTCCATACTCTGACTTGAGTATGACTTTGTTGCCTAGTTTCACTTCATCTTCCAGTGGTGCCAACAACAAATCTTCATCATATTTACTGAGAAGTTTATTGGTCTGCTTTGTTTGTGCAGCATTATTGTAATGTGCTAGTGTACGTCCAGTGGTAAGGTAGTAACCCTCATAACCATCTTTAAAGAATGTACCACCAAGTATCTCTTGCACTTGTCCGCGTGGTTCATACTGTTTATACACATACTTACCTAGACCATCTTCAGTACGGAAGTCCAACAAATGCAAGATAGGTGTGTCTTCATTATAAATAGGCCATTGCATACCACGCTTTCGGTGACGCGCTAGTCTGTAGTAGTTTGCACCTGAGAAACGTATAGGCGCTACTTCACGTACCTCGTTCCATACATCTTCACTGGTTTTGAAGTTGAAGTTTTTACCATCACCTAATTTTTCTGCCATCTGAGTAAGTACCTCCCAATCATCTGGCAAGTCAGACTCTACGATGGGCTGGGAGAGATGTAGTCTACGCATTGCGTTGACATAGACACCTGTTTTTTCATAGGCAGATTTTACCCCTATAACGATATCTGCTTTCTTTGTCACATCTACCATAAATAAGTCCTGTACCATACAGAACTCCAGTTCATCCATAGCTTTATCTATTTTGTTTATGTTGGGGTGAATGTGCGTAATGTCTTCGCCCATAGCGATTAACGCTTTAATACGCCCCTCTAACATACCATCCATCAGCTGTGGGGTCATGAGTCCTTCAACCTTTGGCTTTTGATAGTCTGGTGCAAAGTATGGTAAACATCCCATATCACAAGCACCTTGTACGTTATTCTGTCCACGTAAAGGCATAAGTCCTGCCCCTGTTTTACCTACATTTCCTGTCATTAGTGCGAGATGTGTTATCGCCATCACTGCATAAGAGCCATCTAGGTTTTGCGTAATCCCAAGTCCCCAGAAAATCATAGATTTTTTCACCGCATATTCTCTGGCGATGTTAGGAATCATCTTCGCTAGGTACTCATACCCTTCTACTTTTTTGAAAAACTCTGGGTTGGCATAAGGGTCATTAAGTATTTTCTCTTTAAAAGCATCAAAGCCTTTGGTACGGTTGTCTATAAAACTCTGGTCATACAACTCTTCATCGATAATCACATACGCCATCATGTTAAGCATAAGCAAGTTAGATTCAAAAGGGATGACACAGTTATGCTTTGCAAGTTTCGCAAGTTTTGTCTCACGTACATCTATGACTGCTAGGTTATTGTTCTGTTTTGCCACGTTGATGATACGGTTTGCGATGATAGGGTGCGCTTCCATCGTATTAGAACCTATGACCACCATAAACTCAGTCTCATAGATGTCATTGTATGGGTTGGTCGCTGCACCCTCACCCATAGTGGCACGCATCCCCTTAAGGCTTGGAGAGTGACAAACTCTTGCACAGTTGTCTACGTGTGGAGAGTCCATCGTTTCACGACAGAATTTCTGAAAGGCATAAGCTCCCTCACATGACGTTCTAGCACCTCCTATGGCACAAAAACTGTCTCCACCATACTTCTTTTTAATTTCATCTAGCTTCATGGTAGCGATGCTTGTAGCAGTATCCACATCACACGTCAAAAACGCATCGTTAAAGGGTTCAAGCTTGTCTGCAAAAGCATCTTTGATGTGTGGGTTTTTATCTAAAAAAGTTTTACGTACACGAGGCTCACGTATACGGTCTTTAGAGTCCACAAAGTCATAGCCGTACTTCCCTTTGATACAAAGGTTTCCTTCAGATACTACACCATCTTTTTGGGCATACATCTTGACTATTTTATTGTTTTCTACCACACCAGTGATGTCACACCCTACACCACAATAGGTACAAACACTTTCTATCTCTCTACGTGATTGTTCTTTTGCTGCATCATTTTTTTTTGTCATTTTTTGCCCTTATGAAACCTAATAAGACTAAATTTATCCTAATTACACTTAAAATCAAGTTTATTTAATATAAGTTGGTTATTATCGAACAAATTATACCTAAAGGATAACAATGTTTACAATAAATGTAGAAAAAGAGTGTGGGTGCTTTAAAAAATCAGACTTTCAAAATAATCAAAGCTTTGCAAGTAAAGATGATGCGCTTATGGAAGCAAAACTCATGGAGAGCCATATGAACCAAACATTCTGTCAAAAGCATATGTTTTACACCCAAGAGACAGGTGACACGTTTACCATAAGAGTAGAAGCAAAACCTCAAGAGAGCACAGGCGGATGCTGTGGTGGTGGGCACTGTTCATCATAAATCTTGGTAGGGTGCTGTTGCCACAGCACCTTTTATAACCCTTGCGGTAAAAGTGTTATTGCAAGTTTTATTATGTGGTACGTTAGCAAACGCACCCTACAAATTATTTAAAATTCCCAAACACCAACGGTGCCTTCAAATCAAGCGTCTTCACCTCAGCCATCACAGCCTGTAAATCATCTATCTTCTTACCTGACACACGTACTTCATCACCCTGTATAGAAGGAGTCACTTTTACTTTCATCGCTTTTATAGCTTTAACTATCTGCTTGGCTTCATCTTTGTCTATGGTATCTACGATGCGGTAAATCACTTTCGTGTTTCCGCCACTTATACCCTCAGTCTTCACCTCTTCGAGAGATTTCCCTGCGATGTTACGTTTGATGAGTTTAGAGATAAGTATGTCTTTAAGTGCATCTATCTTAGAGTCTGTAGAAGAACTCAAAGAGAGTGTCTTTGCCTGTTCATTCAAATTTATCTCAGCCTTCACACCCTTAAAGTCAAAACGCGTTGCTACCTCTTTCTCTGCCATCACGATAGCATTCTTCATCTCCATCATGTCTAGCTTTGCGGTTATGTCGAAATAGTGGTCTTTTGCCATGTTAGTTTTCCTTTTGTATTGTTTCTATTATTTTTGCAAACTCATCTTGAAAGTTATCTAAAAAATCTTTATCTATCACATTAATATTTTGTAAAAGTGAGGCAGGAAAGCTTTTTAACCGAATAATCAAATCATCAAAGTTAAAAACTGATTTCTCTCCTGCAGATTCTAATATCTCAGTCCAATCTATAGTATAAAATTTAGAAATGAGATATATATCAAAAATATCTTTAGGGTTATCTCTACCAATCACCGCTGTAATTTTATTACTCAATATATTTTCTATAGTATCTATTTTATACCCATTTTTTAAAATACTAGGTTCTTTATACCTAGGCACTCTATCATTCACGAAATCAACTTGAAGTAAGTTATTGATTTTTACTCTAATAAAATCTCTGGACTCTAGTTCATATTCTACCTCAAAAAATTTCGATAGCTCGTTGATAATATTTTTTACTGCATAGTTAAATCTGCTAGAGCTGTTTGTAAAAAAATCTAAATCATCAGAATATCTTTTTTCTTGATAAAACCTAGAGAGTGCTGTTCCTCCAGTAAGATAAAATTCATCTTCCACAGTAAAAACAACATCCAGGACTTTGTCTTGTAATGCATATAGTTTTCTGTAATCTATGCTGTCCATTTTAACTCATTTACTGTCAATGGCTTATCTAGGAAATAATATTCGAGCATGTTTTTTCTACGTGCTATAAAGTCGTGATTAAACTTTGGTACAGCATACATGCTAATCAAGTGACTTAGACTTTCTCTGTCAAAAATTTCCATACTTTTAAAAAGTCGTGTACTATTTAGAAGAAGTTTTTCAAAAAGAAATTCTTGCTCTTTCAAATCATCACTTTTTGCTAAAGCTAAAATATCATCACTGCTCATACTATATTCCCAAAAGCAATCTTTTATGAGTTGATTATAATTTACTACATGATTTGTCACTTTTACCTTCCTAGTATTTATATGTTTATATTATATCATTTTAGGATATTTTATTTATTTTTTCTTATTCTGCAATTCAAGTCCATTTTCCCTATCTAAAACAGGAGCTTCTTTTACAATAAAATTTGGAAATAATTTTGATCCGACTGCTATTAATACACGTTCTATAAGTAATCTAGTATGATTAGAAGTTTCAGGAGGTAGTTGAATGATAGAATATTCATTCCAATTTTCAAATGAATGATGTTTTTGTGTGAGTGGATATCTCTGAGATAATGATTGTTTGGTTTCACCAAAATAAACTTTTTTCTCCTCTCTATTCAATAATATATAAATATTATTTTCATTCACTTCTTTCGTTATTTCTATTCTTTTTTTCCAATCAGTAATTTGAATTCTTCTTAAAAGTTCATCTTCTGAACTCAAAAGATAATCTGCTATCAAATAAGAACTAAGTTCCTTAAATACTTTAGGAAAACCTTGAGACTCATCTTTAACTCTAAAGAATTCTTTAATGACAATAGTTGGTTTATCATCTTTCCATTTAATTTTTACTTGTAGCTGTTCTTTAAATCCACCAATGTCGAACTCTGTATATCTTAATTTTTTATAGTACTCATCTCCAATATGAAACTCTAAAGCTCTTACAAAACTTTTTGGATAGTCTTTTGCAACTTGTACTGCAAATTCATTATCCCACTTTAATCGGAATGAGCTTTCTTTATTTCTTTTTTTAATATCAGATAAAGTTAATTTTGCAGGAAAAATATAATTTTCTCTACCTAATTCTTTTGGTGATGTATACTGAATATTGACTTCCCATATCCCCTTCTTACATCTAGCTAAAAGCACATCACCCCACATTTTTACATAGCTAGAAGGAATAGTTATCATCAAATCATTAATAAACATAGATTTATGTATATCTAAAGGGAAAAAATCTGGTGACAATCTAACTGGCTGTACTCTATCTGATCTTTTATCCATTATCTATAGACTCCAACAATGTTTTTCCAATCCTCTCAACAATCCCAATAACCAAGGCATTTCCCATCAAAAAAGCTCTTTTTGTATCTATAACTCCTGCTGTATGGTTATTTGGAAACATATTAAGTCTCTCTAACTCTATAGGTGTTAGTCGTCTATATTTACCATTTATATGAACTACATGCTTAAAACGTGAAGCACTTGCTCCACCTTCACCTGTAATAATAGTTCGAGAAGCTCTATCTAATGCATCAGGGAAACTCATCTTACCTTCACTGTAAGTATATGTATGCCCTGTTGTTTTATTAGTACGTTCAAAAGACTTAGCACCTTTTTGATACTGCCATTTTTCAAGTTCATCTTGATTGATATAAAACTCTTTAGGTACATCTTTTTCATCCATAAGTACATCACCTAAAGTGATACATTTACCTTGATAATTAGCATTCACTCTAGTTGTATAATAAACACCATCAATCATATATCCACTTTCCCAGAAAGCATTCTTTTTAGGTGTTTCTTTATTAAAATTATTCGTTATATCTACTAAATCATTACTAAGTGTATTTGAAATAATGGTTTCTTCTAAAATAAGATTAATTGGAAATGTTTTTGTTAGAACTGCATCTTTATTCAAAACATCTATAGGTTTTGATTTTACTAGAGTTTGATATAATTTTGTACCTTTTTTATATGCCATAATAAACACACGTTTTCGACGTTGAGGCATACCATACTCACTTGCATCTATTACACGCCATTCAACAGCATATCCAAGTGAATTCAATGAAGAGAGAATAATGGAAAAGTCTCTACCTCTCTGTGAGGCAGGAGATTTTAAAAGCCTATCTACGTTCTCTAAAATAAGATATTTGGGTGCTTTTAATTTTTTTTCTAAAAGAATACGATAAATTTCCCACCATAGTACCCCTTTTTTACCAACAATGCCATGTGCATTTTTAAGTGAAGAGGCTACAGAATAGTCCTGACAAGGAAATCCACCTACCAAAACATCATGCTCTGGTATATCTTTCACTTGTACTTTTGATATATCTTCATTTGAGTGATTATCAAATCCAAATCTTGCCATATACACATCAGATGCATGTTGCATCTTGGTAGATGGTTCCCATTGATTACTCCAAACAATATCAAATTGTTTTTCAGAAGTAGATGCTCTTTCTAATCCTATACGAAAACCACCAACACCTGCAAATAATTCTATCGTTCTCAAACATATTGTAATATTTGAAATCATAGATTTATTCAAAAGTTCCTCCGAAGAATTGTAGTTAAAAAGATTATGTGCAGTCATTATGTCATCCCTTGATTCTCTTATTAAACCAAAGTATGCCATATCTAAAACAATACTGTTAAAAATCTGTCAAATTGTCATATTTTTTCATCATTGTTATAATCACTTTTTCTCAAATCATATTCTACCCAAAAAACATAAGCCTCACACAACAACCTCATACCGAACATTCCTGCCACTACTGCCTTCTATCTGAACAATGCACCCTTTATCTACCAACTCTTTTATATCTCTTACTGCAGTGGCTTTACTCACTTTTGTCATAGCCATGTATTTTTTAGTATTTATGCCACCTTCAAAATTTTCATTACCTACATCTAGAACCCTATTGAGTACTTTTACTTGACGTGGACTAAGAGCATCCAACCTATGAGCATCCCAGAATCTCGTCTTTTGCAGGAGATACTCTAGCTCTTTTTGTGCATCAATCATCGCTTGCTTGACAGTCTCTAAGTGCCAGTGTATCCATTCAGTAAAATCAAAATTTCTATTGATAAAAAGATTAGTCGTTTTATCTAACATAGCATAATACTCTGTACGCTTATTTTTGATAGCTGTAGAGAGAGAATAAAGTTTAAAATCTACTTGTGAGCTACCAGAAAGTATATAGTCAGTGATAGCTCTAGCTATCCTGCCATTGCCATCATCATAAGGGTGTATAGAAACAAACCATAGATGTGCTAAAGCACTTTTAATATATATATTTTCATCACAATCCTCTATCCAGTCTAAAAGAACCTTTATATCTTTGTCTATAGATTTAGCGGGAGGTGCAATATAATGTACTTTTTCATGTCCCATAGCTCCAGAGACTACCTGCATATCATCATGCTCTCTAAATGATGCAATTCGTATTTTATATAACAGGTTATACGAGGAGACAAAAAGACAATTATGCCAGCCATGTAGTCGCTCTTGCGTCAAGTTTGTTTGGTTGGTGCTACAATCTATCAATACTTCTACCAAGGCATCCGTTTGATGGGTAGAAGTATCATTCTTGGCATCAAAATGTTGTAAAAGTTTTTTATATAAAGATGCCCTTACACTCTCTCTTTTGAGATATTCACCCTCAATGGCTGAAGTATTAATAGCTTCATTTATAAGTGCTTCAATTTTTATAGATTGGATGTCTTTTTGATTCATTGACATTGAAATACCATGCAAAATACCATGATGATGTTCTATTTGTCCAAGTAAGTCTATAAGTGATGTTTTATCATAGTTAAAATGTGGATAGTCAGGGTGTTGCCATATCCACTTTTGAGGACGATTATCCATATTTTACTCCAATGAACCGTTTATTTAGGATAATAGTATCATAATATGAGGCGATTAGTCAATATAATCGTATCATTTACCCCTTATCTACTTCTCAATCCTCATCATAGCAATCTCACCATGAACAACATCAAGCTTGCCAAGTGCAGTCATAGCCTCTTGCATCTCGCTCTCTTTACACTTGTGCGTAGTGAAGAGAAGTTTTGCTCTATCAAAAGTGCTAGAAGGCTTTTGTAACATAGCTTCTATAGAAATGCCGAACTCACCAAGTGTTGATGTGATACTGGCTAATACACCACTCTCATCTGCAACCTCAAGTCTAAGGTAGTACTGTGTCACGATGTCTTCTTTAGGTAGAAGTTTAAGTCCTGACTCTAAGCCCTTTTTATAACCTAGCATCGGTCCTTGGTTTCCACGTACGATGTCTACGATATCAGAGATAACAGCAGAAGCTGTGGCATCTCCACCAGCACCTGGTCCATAATACATGGTCTCCCCTACACGGTCACCTACTACAGTCACAGCGTTCATCACACCATCAACTTTGGCTATCATAGAGTCTGCAGGTATCATCGTTGCGTGTACACGTAGTTCTACGCCATTACCTACTTTTTTAGCGATACCTAAAGACTTAATCTCATAACCGAACTCTTTGGCAAAATCTACATCGGTACTTGTGATGTTTTCTATCCCCTCTATGAGAATATCCTCTGGTTTTGCATCTATGCCATACGCGATACTTGCCAAGATGAGTAGCTTGTGTGACGCATCAAACCCACCCACATCAAACGTAGGGTCAGCTTCTGCGTAGCCTAGTTCTTGAGACTCTTTGAGTATCTCTTCATATTTTGCACCATTGTTTATCATGTTAGTAAGCATATAGTTACACGTACCATTCATAATACCTTGAATAGACTCTATATGATTCGCAGAAAGTCCCGTGCGCAAAGCACCGATAATAGGGATACCTCCAGCCGTACTTGCTTCATACATAAGAGGTATGTCTCCAGCTATCTCTTGGAGTTCGTAACGGTGGTAGGCTAGAAGTGCTTTGTTTGCAGTAACAACTGCTTTGCCATTTTCAAGTGCTTTCTTTACTAAGGCATATGGCTCTTCAACCCCACCCATAAGCTCTACTACGATGTCTATCTCTGGGTCACTTACCACATCTAATGGATTGTCAGATAGCTTGATAGAAACGCCTCTGTCTTTAGCAAGGTTTTTCACCACACCAGACTTAGCAACTATCTTCTTACCCGCACGTGCTTCAATGATGTCTGCATTTTCTTCTAATATCTTTGCTACAGAAGCACCTACAGTACCGACACCGAGTATTCCTATTTTTACCATAACTATTTCTTCTCTTCTTCAAGCTCTTTGAGGAACTTCTTGATGTTTTTTGCCGCTTGGCGGATACGTTTTTCGTTTTCTATAAGGGCAATACGCACATAATCATCACCATACTTACCAAAGCCAATACCAGGACTCACAGCCACACCTGCTTTAAGAAGAAGCTGTTTTGCAAATTCTAAACTGCCCATATCACGTGCCACTTCAGGGATTTTCCCCCAGATGAACATAGAGGCATTTGGTTTACCCATCTTCCAACCTGCATTGGCAAAAGCGTCTAACATTACATCACGACGCTTTTGGTAACGAGGGATAATCTGCTCATCAGGTACATAGTGATGCTCATCAAGCGCCACAGTAGCTGCAACCTGAATAGGCGTAAACATCCCATAATCAAGCCAAGATTTAATGCTTTGAAGTGCACCAATAAGCTTTTTGTTCCCCACAATGAACCCTACTCTCCATCCTGCCATATTGTAAGACTTTGAGAGTGTGTATGACTCTACTGCCACATCTTTCGCACCCTCAACTTCCATGATAGATGGTGTTTTATAGCCATCAAAAGTGATATCTGCATAGGCAATGTCAGAGATGATGTAAAAGCGCTTTTCTTTCGCAAGTGCCACTAACTTCACATAAAACTCTGGCGTCACAGTAGCTGTAGTTGGGTTATGTGGAAAGTTTACCACTAAAAACTTTGCTTGAGGAACGGAGTTGTCTAATGCTTCCCTGACGTCTGCTAAGAATTTCTCTTCATCTACTACAAACGTCTCTTCATCAAAGACAAGCTCCATTTTCTCTACATTTGCCCCTGCGAGTATAAATGCCTGAGAGTGGATAGGGTATGTGGGATCAGGCACGATAGCCACATCACCAGGGTTTGCAATCGCCTGCACGAGATGCACATACCCCTCTTTACTTCCCATCGTTGCTACCACTTCTGTATCTGGGTCTAGGTCTGCGTTATATTTACGTTTATACCAATTACTCATCGCTAAACGGAGTTTGTAGATACCTTTACTCGCACTATACCTATGTGTTCGAGGCTTTTGTGCTGTTTCACAAAGCTTGTCTACAATGGGTTGCGGCGTAGCTGCATCAGGGTTTCCCATAGAGAAATCGATGATATCTGCACCTTCGCGTCTTAATTTCATTTTCAAATCATTAATCTCAGCAAAGAGATACTTTGGTAGTCGGTTTATTTTATCAAATTGAATTTCATCAAACATTGTGTACTCTCTTTAAAAATTCTGTAGTATTTACCATTGTGCCCAGCCACCAAGGCTGACATAATCACTTTTTGTGAGCTCTACGGCTCCATCTTTATCTATCTTAAAATAATGTTCTTTTGCATCATTAAAGGCTTGTGTCACCTCAGAATTTTTCAAAGAAAAAGGTGCTGAAGATGTTGCGATAAGCCATCTATTTGTTGTCGTATCTAAAGTATAGGCATCTGAGATAGAGAAGTTTTTCCTCTTTTTTGTTTCAGTATCTATCACCCCAAACCATAAACGACTCACAGGAACAATAGACATCGTCGTAGACACATTCGCCTCTACAGATAGAGGTAATTCTTCTATCTCTATGGTAGGAGCCATGTCTGTGACTGTTTCTGTTACCACTGCACTACTGTCTTCTGTACTGACTGTGACAGTTGGTGCCAAAGGTGTTTCTTCCACTTTGACTTCTGCAGATGCATCAACTGCAGAGACCATAGGTTTATCGATTATAGGCTGATTTGCGGTCTCTGCGTCATCAACCTTTACGATACTTAACGCTTCAACTCCATCTACAGACTCACCGATAAAACTCTCAATCGTTTCTTCATCAATAAAAGGAATAAGCTCACTTAAATGCTTTTTGTCGAACTGGGTTAAAAAGTACCATGTGGCATACCCTAAAAGTCCTAGGACAATAAATAAAAATAATTTTGATGTACCCTTTTTTTCTTCAACGATAGGCATACCTAAAGTAATACTTTTATCATCGCCCAATTGGCTATAATATGCATAGGCTTCCTCACGTATATCAGTTAAGGTAGCATTATATTCTCTCTCAAGTATAGAGATAAACCCTAAAGCTTTCACTTTTTTTAAATTTTCAAATTTTTTAGCTAAAAGACTGTCAAGATTTTCTTCAGATATCTTAGTCTGTTGACTTATCATCTTGATACTATTTTCTTCTAATATATCACTTAACTGCATAACCCATCCTGTGTATTAAAATCGCTGCTGCGGCACTCACATTGAGTGAATCAAAAGCATGTTGCATCTCAATAGAGACCTTTGTATTTATCTTGGAAGCCACTTTTTTTGAAAGTCCTTTTCCTTCACTACCCATCACTAAAACACGTTTTTCGGCAAATTCGCAGGTATGAATACTCTCACCATCCATAGAAGCACCATACAGCTGAAAACCTGTTTGCTGTAGTTCATTAATATTGTCCAGTACATTTGAAGCTACCATGAAAGGCATATCTAACAATGCCCCTGAACTCGTACGCGCAATCGCTGCAAAGTTAAGATGTTTCACTCCTGCAGCGATGATGGCATCTGCACCCAAAGCATACGCAGAACGTACAATGGCACCAATGTTCCCCACATCTGTTAAACCATCAAGTATCACAATGAAGCTACTTTTTTTAATGGTTGAGAAATCCGCTTGTTTGTACACATTCATCTCCACCAAGATACCTTGATGGTTCCCACCTTTAGCCATGGACTGTGCCCATTTCTCTTCTAAAAATTTAATCTTATCGTGGTACTTGTGAAAGAGCTCTTGTGGAAGGATGTTCTTCTTTGCCACATACACTGTTTTTATATATGCCTCTTTATGCTCTAAGGCATAAAGACAGACTTGTTTTCCGTAAATTATCATAAGATAGATTTTATCTAATTTTTGCTTTTAGGGGGTTAATCCTAACCTATGAGTTCGTTATACCACTCTTTAACTGACTTGTCACTAAGCTGTGACAAGAGTTTGGCTTTAGGTTTAGGTGGCAAATCAAGCTGTAAAACTTCAGAAAAACTAAGGTTTTTCTCTGCTTGAGCTTTGGCTTTTATGACCACTACCCATTCCCCACGTATGGTGAGCTCTTTGAGCTGTGCGTTTAAAGATTTGGCTGTACCACGGTAGTAGTTTTGGTATTTTTTACTTATCTCTTTAGCTAAAAAAAGTTCTCTGTTTTCATCCATACTTTCTACTTCATCCAAAAGCTTTTCCAAACGATGAGGAGACTCGTACAGTACCGTGTTATACCCATTATTCATCGCTTCTGCTAGTGCTGAAGCACGCTCTTTACCCTTGTGCGGTAAAAAAGCATAAAACAAAAACTTACCCTCTTCAAAGCCAGAGGCTGCGTATGCTGTAGTCACTGCTGACGCACCAGGGAGTACATCATATTTTAGGTCATTTTCTTGGGCATATGCCACAAGTAACTGCCCAGGATCAGAGATAACAGGCATACCTGCATCACTCACATACACCACTTCTTTATCTTTAAAAGTTTCACCAAATTCATCTAGTCTCTCTTGACCATTATGCTCATTAAAACTATAGAACTCTACATCAGGGTACGTCATATCAAACCGCTCTTCAAGTAAGCGTAAAAGCCGTTTGGTCTGGCGTGTATCTTCACACAAAAAAAGTGTTGCTTGTTCAAAAAGCTTCATCGCTCTAATAGTAATGTCTTGTGGGTTTCCGATAGGAGTGGGGATAAATGTAATCATAAGGTGCCTTTAGGCAATAAATAAATGAAGAGTGGGGACAGATGTCCCCAAAAGTATACGTGAAGTCTTACGACAATTTGTATTTGCTTTTAAATTTCTCAACTCTACCAGCAGCATCAAGAATTTTCTCAGAACCTGTAAAGAATGGGTGACATTCATTACAAATATCGATTGACATTTCTGCTTTGTCTGTTCTAATTTCAAACTTGTTTCCACAAGCACATGTTACATTACATTCTACGTAATTTGGGTGAATTTCTTTTCTCATTGTATTTCCTAAAAGTTTATTTGGTGACAGATAACTAATCTGCTCTAGCCTATAGCTCTTCCTTTTTTTTCAAAAAGTGTCGTTGCAACAGTCATTCTGAGACAACAATTAGGGCAGAATTATAGCAAAATAGGTTTAAATTTTTATAAAAGCATCTTAGATACCACTGCACAAACAACACTTTCACTCTTTCACACTAAAGGTGTATTATGCTCTCTTAAGTGCATTTGTTAAAAACATTTTTATGAGAGACTGATAAGGGACATCCATAGCATTTGCTTTTACTTTAAGCTCTTCAATCATATCGACAGGTAAACGCAGTGATATACTCTTTGTCGTCTTCTTCAAGTTTGCAAAACGCAAAGGTTTAGCTCTACTCATATCAAAATACTCTGTCACATCATGTTTATCCCAAAAAGCAGACTCTTCTGACTCACTTTTAAACTCTGGTATTTTTTTAAGTTCTTTCATGCATTATCCTTTCTTTTTTGTTATATACAAATACTATTTTTGTGTCAAATTCACTTCTTCCTGCACATAAGAAAAAGGTATCCTCTCCTGTTCAAGTCGAAAGTTCTCCCTATAATAATCATTAACTAACCTCTCATATACAACTTTCTCTGAATCATCCAAATATGCTAACAGCTTAGAACTTCGATCACTACTACTTACAGCCAACTCTTTAAACTTCTCTATAGTTTTACTATTCATAAGTAGTGATTGTGTTTGTGAAAAATAGCCTCTTACTTGAGAAAGTATAGCAAAACCATCCATATCTATATCACCCCAGTAGTAGATATTTTTCTTTTCTAACCACCTTGCATTTTTTATGCGTCCTGCCCCATAGCCATTACCGAAAATAACGATGGCATTTTTCACATCCATAAAGGAGAGCATTGTGATTTTATTTTCTACTATAAAGACATCCTCACAAGCTAGGTTTAACGAAGCAAACTCCTCTGTAGTAAGTGAAAT